>JANMEI010000136.1:0-5714 GCA_031376865.1 Acidimicrobiia bacterium
CGCCGCTGCTGCACCGGCCGCCCCTGAGAACCTCACCGTGTACTTCGCTAATGCATCTGCCAAGCTTGATGGCGAAGCCCAGAAGAAGATCGCTGGAGCCATCGAAACCTTGAAGAAGTTGCCAGCTGGCAGCAAGGTGTCCATCGTTGGCCACGCATCCAAGACCGGCAACTCGGCTGCTAACGAGAAGCTGTCACTCGCCCGTGCCAACAACGTCAAAGATGCGTTGATCGAGGGTCTCGGTGGCGCCGCTGCATCGAATGTGAAGTTCGACGTTGAGTTCCGTGGCGACAGCCAGCCTGACGAAGACGAAGCAAAGAGCCGCAAGGTCACCATCGAAATTCAGCCATAGCATCGGCTGAAACACCCGCCCCGGCTCGCCCGGGGATCTCGACAACCCTCGTCGTGCGCATGTGCACTTACGGGGGTTGTTTCGCGTTCAGACGCAATGGAAAGACACATCGGAAAGTCCCATCGGGTTCGCTCGATTACTGTAGCTACATGCCTGTACCGCCACCTGGTGAACGTGAAATTTTGACTTGGGATTTGTTCGGAGCCGCCGGTATTGCGCTCAGCCAGCAAGTTGCCGACAGCGGGTACCGTCCCGACATCATCCTGGCGATTGCTCGTGGTGGCTTGCTGCCCGCTGGCGCTATGGGTTATGCGCTCAGCATTAAAAACGTGTTTGTGATTTCGGTTGAGTACTACACCGGAATTGGCGAGACATTGGATTTTCCGGTCATGTTGCCACCACAACTCAACCTGGTCGACCTGCAAGACAAACGGGTGTTAGTCGTTGACGATGTTGCTGACACCGGCCACACACTGAAGGCCGTCCACGATTTCGTGGCAGGCAATGTGGCAGAGACCCGCGTTGCCGTGATCTACGAAAAGTCACATTCCATCGTGAAGTGTGAATACGTATGGAAGCGGACCGATCGCTGGATCGATTTCCCGTGGAGCGACAAGCCACCGGTGCTCCTTCCAAACGGCGAATTGAACTCCGCACAGCTCGAAGGGCACTAGCTCGCTTTCTGCGCCGGCGGCGCTGGCGGAAGGTCAGCGCGCAGAACATCTTGTCCGTCGGCGTCCGTTGCTCCAATTGCGCGCAACTCAACGCGTTCAACCGACGATCCACCTGGGCAGATCACCCAATCGGTCTGATTTGCCGGGAAGACAAACGATCCCAACGCAACGCGAGTTCCATCGCGCTTTTCAAACCACCAACGGTATGTTTCTCCCGGTGAAAGTCCCTTGGTATACAACGCGGCGTACGTTCCAGCGGGCCCACTGACAACGTTGGCCCACGCTCGCGGACCCGTAGCCGAGGCCGACACAAAGTTCACCCGTTGAGAGACTTCATTGTTGCCCGCGCCCCAGTAACCACGGCGTTGCGGGGCGCCCGGATGGGCGATGTAACCAGACCCGGCACCAATCGCAAAAGCTACCACCCCGACCGCAGCAGCAACCTTCCAGCCGACTATTCGCCGACGACCTGTTTGCTCGGTCGCCACCACAGAAAGCGGACCTTCAGCCAATGCTTTGGCAAGGATACGTTCGCGAAGTCCATCGGAGGGCTGCTCGATTTCGATGCCGGCAAAGGGTCGGAGGTCAACCTGCCCCAACTCATCGGCCACAGGTTGTAGTTCTTGTAGAACCTCAGTGCACGTAGGACATTGATCAGCGTGCAGTCGAAGATCGACCGCCTCCTCGGAGGTGAGCCCACCCAAGAGGTACGCGCCCAGATCAACAGTTCGCGGACACCGCTCTTCAGACCCCTGAAAGAACTTCTCAGATTTAGACATTCCAACCCATCTCCTCAAGCGCCAAACGCAGTGCTTTTAGTCCGTAGAAGACTCGAGTTCGGATTGTTCCATCGGGCACGCCGAGCTCTGCGGCCACATCTGAGTAGGGGCGTCCCTTCACGTAGGTCTCCACAATCGCGTACCGCTGATCGTCACGCAGTCGGCGTAACGCCTCTTCCAACATCCAACCGTCCAAGACATCATCGTACGCATCGCGTCGGCCAACCGGTCGATCAGTGGTGCTCGCTCGTTGTCGGTTAGGGCCTCGGTCTCCGGGAGAAGAGGTGAGGTCCACAATCGACTGAGAGAGTTGAGGGCGAATCGCCCGTGAGCGCAATAGATCGATAGAAACGTTCCGGGCAATCGAGTACATCCATGTCCTCACCGAACCAAGCTCGGACTCCCAACGATCTCGAGCGCGCCATGCTTTGAGAAACGTTTCTTGGACCGCTTCTTCAGCCAAACCACGATCACCAACCAACCGATAGCAAAACCGAAAGATCTCATTGCCATGGAGGTCGTACAACACTCGCAGATCGTCGATTCCTCCGGTCTGCGAGTCGTCAGTCATGTATGGCATCGTCGTCAACGAGGGAGGTTAGCCTTACGGGGCTGAAGCAACTCGAGCCGTGTTCGGGGAACCGTCCTCGGTCATCACCCACCAAATGTCGTTGACCCATTGGCCACGCACATCACCCGGTTTCGTATCGCGAAACCAGTAATACAGAGGCCACCCGTTGTAGGTCACCTGTCGGCTGCCATCATCTCGAAGCGCGTAACTGAGTCTCGATCGGCGTAAACCTCCACTCAACTCAACATCGGCCAGCGTCTGGTTTGACCGCAACATCATTGGGGGCCAGGCAACGAGACATTGCCCGTCGCAGAACGAAACGTTGTAGCGGTCCCGGGCAAACATGTACAGAGTCATGCCGCTGCCGTCGACCATTACCCGCCCCAAGGACGAATCGCCGATTCCAATCTTGATGGTCCGAGACGAGACAACCGTCGTTGTCGGCGACGCCGATTGCGCAGTGGCCGAGCCACTCAATGTAACGGTCCCGATGAGTGCCAGGGCAAGGAACGCCCCGGCCAGGGCTAAGCGAGTTCGGTTCATCAGGCAACTCCTTGGTAGATACAAAGAAAATTGATGTGATCAATACTGCGTCAAACGCATCGAAACGCCCATACGTCGGACAACAATCACCAGGTACATACGGAAAGGTTTGTCGTTCCGTTCACCACAGCGTCAAAAGATTCCCTAACATCACAACATGACTGCTCCATTTCGCTGCGATTTGAACTTCTTTGGCACGGTTCCGATGCCCGATGCGGGCAACGCTGGACCGACCCCGACGGAGCGTCGCTACTACCAACAGGACTACATCGCCTGCTACGAAAACCTCACCGCGTGGGCTAAAGAAGCAGACGTGGTTGGCTTCAACTGCATGTGGTTCACGGAGCACCATTTCCAGTACGAAGGGTACGAGGTGACGCCCAACCTGGTGTTGTTCGGCCTGGCGATGGCTCAGCACACCTGTCAGATCCGCTTTGGGCAAATGTTCAACGTGGTTCCGCAGTGGCACCCACTTCGCCTTGCCGAAGACTTCGCGATGGCCGATATCCTCACCAAGGGTCGTATGGAATTTGGTGTTGGACGAGGCACCGTCCCGCGCGAAGCGCTGGCACTCGGATCACGCGTGGCGAGCGGCGACAACGACATGAGCGCTAAAGACGACGCGTTTAACCGGGAGCAGTTCGAAGAGGCGCTCGAAGTCATTAAGTCGGCGTGGTACAACGAACGTTTTTCCTACACCGGTAAGCACTACCAGTTCCCGCCAGCAGGCATTCCAGATCGCGGGCACACCGTCACCGACATGACGCTGATCCCTAAGGTCACCCGCCAGGTGCCGATCTATCAGCCGGTCACCAGCGGCGAAACCATGGAGTATGTGCCACGAGCGGGGCATCGCGGTGTCTATTGGTTGATGAACCCCGACTTGATGGAACCGCGCTGGCAACATTATCAAGACACATACGAATCAGCACATGGCACCACCATACGAAAAGGTGAAAACAAGGTGCTGGTGGTTAACGCACACGCAGCGAAAACACGCGAAGCCGCGTGGTCTGCAGCACGCGACGGGCACGACGAATTCAGTCGCTTCCTCGCCCCGTACGGTCGGTTTACCAACTACAAGGCGGCCGACGGGTCCAAGTTGGCCTTCGGCGTGCAGCCCACGCTGGAACAGTCCTGCGAGCAACAAATCGCGGCGATTGGCAGCATCGACGATTGCGTCGATGTCGTATCGATGTACCGCGAACGTTTCGGCGTGGAACACCTCTGCTTGTTCCTCGACCTTCCCGGATTGTCACGCGAGCAAATCAGCGAACAGATCCACCTGTGGGGCGACGAGATTCTGCCGAAGGCCGGGCTGCCCCTCACGGCCTTGCAACTCCCCGAACAATCTCCCGCCTATATCGTGCCTGAACGTTTGGCCTAGGCCGCGCCCATGCGCTCATGGATCACTAACGCACGCCTGGTGGACGGGTCGTTAGTCAATGTCGAGATCGATTCGGTCAGCGGCACCATCACTGCGGTTGAACCGGCAGGATCGGCAACCTCGGCTGCCCGAGTTGGCACCAGCCTTGACGGCGATATCTTGTCGATCGCTCCAGTTGAACCGCACGCCCATCTCGACAAAGTTCTCACTGCACAGTTGGTTCCCAACCCCAAAGGCGACCTCATGGGCGCCATCCAGGGATGGACCTCGTTCTTTCCTTCGCTCACGGTGGCCGACATGGTCAACCGAGCAACGCAGGCAACGCACGAGTTGGTGGCCTCCGGAGTGACCGCGGTGCGGACTCACGTCAACGTTCATGAAGGCATTGACCTCAAAGCGATGGAAGCGCTCCTCCAGGTTCGATCCGACTTGGCACACCTGGTTGACATCGAAGTGGTGTCGCTGACGGGGTGGGTGACTGGCGCAAACCACGAAAATCGGCGTTTGCTACGAACAAGCGTTGAGATGGATCCGAGTGTGGTGGTTGGCGGTTGTCCCCATCTCGATGAGAACCCCAACGAGGCAACCGACGTTGCGCTCGATCTGGCCGGCGAACTGGGGCGCAAAATCGACTTGCATACCGATGAAAACCTTGAGCCGGACAGCCAAGACCTTCGTTACCTAGCGCAACGAGTGTTGGCCACCGGCTTCACCGGGGCGGCAGCGGCCAGCCACTGTTGTTCGTTGGCGATGCAAGACGACGCGCTCCAGCGCGATACAGCTGCACTAGTGGCGCAGGCCCGCGTCGCGGTCATTGCCCTGCCACAGACCAACCTGTTTTTGCAGTCCCGAGACCACTCGGTAGCACCGCCTCGGGGACTCACCGCAGTGCATGCGTTGCAATCAGCTGGCGTGATAGTTGCGGCGGGTGCTGACAACGTCCGCGACCCGTTTAACTCGATGGGTCGTCACGATCCCTGCGAAACAGCTGCGCTGATGGTGATGGCTGGACACCTCGTTCCGTCTGGGGCGTGGGACACGGTCACAACCGGCGCCGCCCAGGCGATGGGTTTGGCCCCACGATCGATCGCCGTCGGGCAGCCTGCCGATTTGGTCAGTCTTCCGGGCGCCGACCTTGGCGATGCCATTTCTCGAGCCGATCAAGCGCGCAAGGTGTGGAAGCGTGGCCGTTTGGTGTCCGAAACACAGGTGACACGGACGATGTTCGCACCACCCATGTGACAACTGTGTGAACAGCCTCACTCTCCGGAGCAAAGTCGCTCGTCAGCGAATAAGGTGTCGGTAATGCCAGGGGACCCGCAGATCACGTTCGACAAAGTCACCAAAGTGTTTCCTGATGGAACGCACGCAGTGGACGACGTCTCGTTTGGGGTTGCAGCTGGCGAGT
>JANMEI010000420.1:0-7193 GCA_031376865.1 Acidimicrobiia bacterium
GGCTGGGATCCCTTCATCATCGCGTCGGTGGCGTTGGCTGCGACAACTCGGATCCGGATTGGGATCGGGATTGCGAATCCCGTCACGAGGCATCCCGGGACATCTGCGCTGGCAGCAGCAACCTTGCATGGTTGCTTCCCAGGCCGGATATCGATCGGTTTCGGTTGTGGAGGCTCCTTTCCGCTTCAACCGTTCGGGTTGCAGCCGGCGAAAGTCGCAGATGTTCAGCGAGCGCTGGTCACCGCACGGGCCGCGCTCGATGGAACAGCGACCGAGTGGTATGCGCCACCTAGCCCTCGTGTCACCGCCCCTGGGGTCGGGATCTATCTCGGAGGACGTGGCCCCAAGGTCAATCGACTCGCGTCAGAACAAGCCGACGGCGCCTTCCTGTCTGGGATTGGAATCGACCAGCTTGACGAAGTAGTGGGATGGGCGCACTCGGTGAAACCTATCGATTTGATCATCATGCCGGTGGTGGACGTGGCCGCCGAAACAGAAACGCTACGTACGCTGATCAATCGATATCCGGGTCAGTGCGTTGGGCTTTCTCTGGTTGACGAAGATCCCTTAGGTGGAGTTACCCGTGTCGCAGCTGCCCTGGCGGCAATTCGGCTAGCGAGCTGAGTGAGGTCGCGGGTTGTTCATCCGGTAGGGAGCAGCAGAGGCGGGATCTTCTGGCCACTGATGTTTGGGATATCTCCCCCGGAGATCCGAGCGGACTCTCGGGTAGCCGACCTGCCAAAACCGATGAAGATCGTTGGTGACAGCCAACACCCGATTTGCTGGCGACAGCAGTTCCAGCGTGATTGCCTCACGGCCATCGCACACCGTCGGCGTGGACGTCTGTCCAAACATATCTTGTAAGCGCACTTGGATAGTTGGACGTCCGCTGTCGGTCGAGTACCGGATGCTACGTGTACGGTCATTTCCGAGATCGAGCGTTCGAGGAACAACCTGATTGAGTCTGTATCCGAGACCCAAAGAATCAAGGTGATGTCGAAGTGCTTGTTCGACGTTGACGTCGGACCACCTGAACGTGGACACAGCGCGCACGGTTGCCAGCAACCAATTGTTCACGGCTGCGGCGAGATACGTGTTGTCAGGCGTCGCAAACTGATCCGGGTAAACGACCGCAGCGAGATGCAACCGAGCGACGAGCTCGTTGGCAGTTTCGCTGAACGAGAAGGGTTCGGTATCAGACCGCCCCAGAACGGCAGTGGCAACGTCTTCGGGTGCCATCACCTCTGTCGCGAATCCAATGAGCAAGTCACCGATGGGAGACGACACGTGTGTTTCGAGTACCGCTGTCAGTCGGTCCCCGTGCCAGTTCGTTTGCATCCGCCTGGAGATCTGAAAAAACGCCGACGATTGTGCCCAACGCTCTACTTCGGCTTGGGAAACGGGAACACCGCATCGGATGGTGCCCCGCCGTCGATCACCTTCCACATCGATAGCTACCAGCAGCGACGCCCCTCGCACGGTCGCTGCGTCGCCAGGCGCGAGCGGCAAGGTGAGACCGGTGGCAAACGTGAATCGATCTCCGCTTGATTGCCCGTTTCGATCGACGAGATCGGCCACTCTGCTCGCCAACCGTTCAGGGAACGTTTGCAGCATCAAGGCACCGATCGACCCGAGGCCACGGCTATCCACCCGGTCGCGACCGGCATCCTGATTGACTGACAGCTGCATGGCAAGTTGCGATCGGGCGCGACCGAATCGTTGCTTCGCTCCCGCTGCAAGATTGGACGAGGCCTCGCTTTGATCACTGCACAACTCGCTGATTCGAACGCGAAAATCGATGGGTGCATCGCGTACATACCAATCCGATTCGGAAAAGTACGCTGCTAGCGAATTGGCCAGTGTTTTGGCCGTGTCATCCTCGGCGGTGCATAACAATGCGCCAATGCGCGGCTGCATTCCCAATGCAGCCATACGATGACCAAGAGCGGTCAGGGTCTTGGTTTCATCGATTGCGCTCAGCGCCAACAACTCAGCTTCGGCACGAGCCCACGAGTCTGGCGAAGGGGGATCCACCCACGCCAACTCGGTTGGATGCACACCCCACTGAAGGGCGGTGAGCAACGAGCCGCTGAGATCTGCATCAAGAATTTCGGGAGGGTCGGTGGCCCGAAACGAAGCTTGTTCGGCAGGCGACCACAACGCAATCGCATGCCCGGGTGCGGTTCGCCCGGCACGTCCAGCGCGTTGTGTCGCAGTGGCCAGTGATACCCGCTCGGTGATCAGGCGCGAAAGGCCGGTATGCGGGTCACGACGTTGCCGGCGAACCAGACCAGCGTCGATCACGGTGGTCACCCCTTCGATGGTGACGCTGGTTTGGGCTAGCGACGTGGAAAGTACGATCCGCTGTTGGCCAGTGGTAGCGGGCTGCAAAGCGGCAGCCGTTTCCGCCGCATCACCTCGTGCGTGTAGCGCCAATACAACAGCGTGCTGAAGCGCCGGATGTTGTCGAAGGCGACGCGTGCACTGATTGATTTCGTGAATGCCGGGAAGAAACACCAACACATCACCGTCGCCGTGGTTGCTCACGGCATCAACCACTGCGTGCTCGACGCGACCGACCAAATCTTGGCCGTTCGTCGAATGTGATCGGGTGACAGGAAAAGCTCGTCCGGGAGCGGCGAGGCGCTCGATCGGCAATCCGGTGCTGCTCCCCAGCAATTCGGCAACTCGAACATGTTCCAACGTGGCTGACATCACCACGACTACGAGATCGGGACGCAACAATGCCCGTGCGGATAAGGCGAGCGCCAGACCAACATCGGTACCGAGGCTGCGTTCGTGAAACTCATCGAAGATCACCACCGACCTTCCGGTGAACCCTGGGTCGGTGCTCAACATCCGGGCGAGTACGCCGTCGGTGACCACCTCGATGCGAGTGCATGATCCGATCTTTGACTCGCCGCGCATCCTCAGACCAACCACTCCCGCGTCACGCGATGACACTCGCTCGCCAAGGAGCCCCGCCATTCGGTGTGCGGCTTGACTGGCGGCAACCCGTCGTGGTTCAACGAGGACAATGCCGTTGGCGACACGATCGGATAACCAATCCTGGGCCAACAGTGCCAACGGCACACCGGTGGTTTTGCCAGCGCCCGGCTCGGCGGTGACAATGCCACTTCCCGAAAGCGGTAACTGTTGAGCAAACCGCATAGCGTCGGCGCCGATCACCAGGGGACGAAGCGCTCGGGCGACCGCCTGTTTCAGTGCGCCATCTGACCGATGCTCCGGATTGTGTGCCATCGATGGATAGTCTCGCAGTCGTGGCTTGTACCTTTTGCGGCATTGTGGCCGGGCATGTGAATGCCGAGGTGCTGTTTCAATCTGATGACGTGCTGGTGTTTATGGATCTCCTCCCTATGACTCAAGGGCACTGTCTCGTCATCCCCAAGATCCATCGGCAGGACTTGCTGGAACTCGAACGAGATGAAAGCGCTTCGTTGATCGAAGCATCACAGCGCGTCGGCCGGGCCTTCATGGAGGTGCTCGACGCCAAAGGTTTCAATCTGTTGACCAACATCGGTCACGAGGCAGATCAGTCGCAATTCCATGCGCACTTACATCTCATTCCACGGTATGGCAACGACCGCCTGTTGCATCCATGGGAGCGCCGCTTCGGGCACTGGCCTACGATTCAAGAGATTGCCGCGGTTTTGCGCACAGCAGAATCGTTTTCTACATGATCGGTCAACTGCCAATCCAAATGAGTCTGTCCAAATGAGTATGTCCACGTGAGTCTGTCCCCATGAGTGCATCAACAAAACGAACTGGCGATGACCGAATTTGGACGATTCCCAACCTGGTGACCCTCGCCAGGCTGCTGTGTATTCCCCTGTTCGTGTGGTTGCTGTTCGGTCGCAAAGACCGCGGGACTGCATCACTGTTGCTCGGCGCGCTGGGTGGGACCGACTGGATCGATGGGTACATAGCCCGGAAGTTTGATCAGGGATCGACGCTCGGCAAAGTGATCGATCCAGCGGTCGACCGGATCTTGCTTGGAACCGCGATTATCTGCATGTTCATTGATTCGTCGGTGCCGAAGTGGGTGTTTTGGGTCGTCTTTATTCGAGAAGTCGTGGTGTCGGTCGGGACGTTGTCACTCGCGGCTGCGGGTGCGCGACGCATCGATGTGCAATGGGTTGGCAAGGCAGGAACATTCGGCTTAATGGTGGCCTTTCCGTGTTTTCTGGGGAGTCGATCAGGCTGGTCAACCGAAGACGGCTGGCGGGTTGCCGCCTGGGTGTGGCTGATCCCGTCCCTGCTCTTGTCGTATTACGCCGCTGCTACCTATATCCCGATTGGCCGACGGGCCCTCGCCGAAGGACGGGCCAACCGCGCTCAGGTGCCGCCGGGCTGATGTTGTGGCTCAGGTGCCGCCGGGCTGAAGCCTCGGCTAACTTGCGAGGGTGAATTTGTTTCCCCTGCGGCTCCGTAGGCCAACCCCAGGAGCTCGTCGTGCCTGAGTACTTTTGTCATCGCTGCGGGCACCGGAACCCTACGGGTTCTAACTTCTGCTCCTCATGCGGTGCCGCCATGGTGCCAGACGGGGGAGACCTCACGATGAAAATCAGCGCCGATCAAACCGACTCAACGGATGTGACGGTAAAAATCAGCGGGTTCGACTCGCAGCACGCGGCGCTCGTTATTCGGCGAGGTGCCGAAGGTCACGGCGCAGGTGAAACGTTCCGTCTCGAAGGCCAGGTCACCACGGCTGGGCGAGCCGACGATAGCGAGATCTTGCTCGACGACGTCACCGTTAGTCGCCGTCACGCGGTGTTTGTCCGCACGGCAGAAGGGTTCATGGTGAAAGACGCCGGGTCGCTGAACGGTACCTATGTCAACAAGCAATTGGTGACGGAGCGAGTGTTGGAAAACGGCGATGAAGTACAAGTTGGCAAGTTTCGAATGGTGTTTGTCGTCAACGACTAGCCCCGGTAACGCCCGTCACGCCGAAATTAGTCTCTGATTGCCCCCGATTACCCGGCGTAACCGATTAAACCAAATGGCATGAACGATCGTCCCTACCTCTCCATTGGCGAGGTGCTGGAATTGCTCAAACATGATTTTCCGGAAGTGTCGATCGCACGTATCCGGTCGTACGAGTCTGCCGGTCAACTGGAACTCGAACGGACAGCGTCGGGTTATCGGAAGTTTTATGAAGCAGATATTGCGTTTTTGCGCCGGTTACTTGACGGTAGTGCAACCCTCGCCGACCACGCAGGGCGACCAACCGCCGAGTCCAGGCGCGAGCAGTCAGACTTTCGTCCCGACTTTCGGTCATCGCATGACGATCACGACGAGGCCCCCGAACTTGGGCCCAACGGCGAACTGCCGGGTGACCCCGAACGTCGACATCCAGCGGCCTTTCAATCGTTGCGGCGCGAGCTCGCCCAACGCCAAACTACCGGCCCGGCGCCGGTTGGCTCTGTAGGCGTCGGAACCCACGATCCAGTGGTGGCCGCCGACGCGCCGAGCTTGGCGCTGGTTTCGCCATCAGTTCAATCAGCGGCCGAGGTATCGGTTGCTCCTGCGGCACGTACCGAATCGGCTTCTGCCACTGGTTCGTCGGCAGCGGCACCTGTTGATCTTCCGCTGCTCGGATCAGCAAATCCGCTGGCTGCGGCTAGTTCCGGGCTCAATCTCTCGTTAGATGAACTCATCTCGTCGTCGGGGCTCACCGGCGAGACCGTTCGTGAATTGGAGTCCCTCGGACTGTTAAAAGGTCAGGGAGTGTTTTCGGCCGTGTACTACGACGAAGACGCACTGTTGACCTGCAAACTGGTTGCTGCATTCCAACGTTTTGGGGTGGAACCCCGTCACCTGCGCATGTACAAACTTGCCGCCGATAGAGAAGCATCGTTCTTCGAACAGGTGGTCACACCGCAGCTCCGACGTCGTAACCCAGACGCTCGTGCCGGCGCGATCGAGACCTTGGGCGAACTCGTGCGCTTGGGTGAACAGCTTCGAACCGTTGCGCTCCGACAGGTCTTACGCGCATCGATCGATCGTTAGTCCGTTAAGTTGGAAACGTGGAAGACCTGATCGCTCTTGACCTAGTTGATGTCCGCGTGGATCAGGCAACCAACAACCCGGTTGTCATTCTGCGCGTTTCCGCCGACGTACCGGGGCGAGAGTCGTTGCCGACATTGCTGCCTATTTTTATCGGCAATATTGAGGCGCAGGCAATTCGGATCGGAATCGAAGGGCGAGCAACGCCTCGGCCGATGACCCACGATTTGTTGGCGTCGGTGATCGCGGGAGTGAACGCCGTGGTGCAATCAGTTGTAATTACTGAAACTCGCGAGAACATTTTTTATGCCGAACTCCGGCTGCAAATGGTTGGTGCAGAAGGTGTCACGGTTGTGTCGGCCCGTCCATCTGATGCAATAGCCCTTTCGGTCAGAGTTGGCGCACCCCTGTTTGCCCGCCGCGAACTTGTCGAGCAAAACGGGCTCACCGAAGCGCTCGAAGAAGACAATGACAATCCAGAAGAAATCGTCGAAGAGTTCCGTCAATTTCTCGATGACATCAACCCCGACGACTTCAACAGTTAGCCGCCGAGTGATTGTTCAAGATATGTGCGACGGCTACCGTGAGCCGCTCCGCATATCCAAGATGAAGAAACTCATTCGGTCCGTGGGCATTTGAGCCTGGGCCCAACACCCCGGCAACCGCAAACTGTGCATTCGGAAATCGCGTCGCCAACATCGCCATAAACGGAATAGTGCCACCTTCGCCCATCGATCGATGAGACTGACCGTAAGCAGCCATACTTGCTGATTCGAGCGATTCAGCAAGTTGCGACGATAGGGGAGGTGCTGCCCATCCATCAGCAGTATCGGTATCGACCTCTACTTTCGCACCATAGGGGACATCGCTGGTAAGAGCCCTGGTTACGGCGGCGATCGCTGCATTGGCATCGGTAGTAGGCGGTAGTCGAAGCGCCAGCGACAAGGTTGTATGTGGACGTAAAACATTGCCAGCAGAGGCAGTCGATGGAAGACCATCTGCCCCGGTTACTTCAAACGCAGCACGCCATGTTCGATCGATGAGATGCTCAGCAGTGCTGCCACCCTGGTTGGTGGTGTGGCCACATGTCGAACTTACCCAGGGATAGTTTCGCTCTGCCCAATCAGGACCGAGCAACACCCCAGTATCTGCTGCGGCTTGGGTAA
>JANMEI010000422.1:0-3013 GCA_031376865.1 Acidimicrobiia bacterium
CCCTCGCCATTGGCGAAGCAGACTTGGGATCTGAACTTGGTATCGCCCGCGATGCACACCAGGCATGGTGGCCGTTGCGGATGAACCTGGTGGTTGCATCGGGCGCAGCGGAACGTGAGGCACCTACCGGGCCTGTCTCAACAGAGTTCCGCGACCTGACGGAGTTTGCCCGAACCACTCGTGACTTACGTGACAGCGGCTTCGGGTCTCGCCCAGCCATCCATCCGGCGCAGGTAACCGTCATCAACGCAATCATGAAACCATCACCGGCTGAGATCGAACAGGCACGCAACAGCGTCGAACGATACGACGCCAACCTTGCTGCTGGGATTGGAGTCACAACCGATGAAGACGGACGGATGCTCGACGAAGCTGTCATTCGCCGCTTTCGGCGCATGCTTCAGTAGCTCGAACTGATTGCGCTAGTGCGCGTGCACGCCAGCGAGGCGACCTCGGCCACGGGTGCCAACAGCAAGAAATGCGATGAGGAACGCAATACTCATGACCAACACGATGGTGGCGCCCGACGGCGTGTCGGTGAAATAACTCGTATACATACCAATTCCACTACCCACGCCACCAATAACAACGCCCAAGAACAGCAGCTTCGGAAAGCTACTGGTGATCATACGAGCCACTGCAGCAGGGGTAACCAGCATGGCGGCAATCAGCGTGACGCCCAGTACCTTCATGGTGGCCAACACCGCTAACGACAACAGCAGCATCAGTGCACCATCGAGCAAGTTTGTCGGCACACCGCTCACCTTCGCAACATCGCGATCAAACGTCAGAAACAACAACGGTCGATAGGCAAAAAACACAAACACAAACGCAATGATGCTGACCACGCTGACCGTAATGATGTCGGCCCGATCAACCCCAAGAATGCTGCCAAACAAGGATCCTTCGATGTTGCGCTCAACCCGTCGGTTCAAAGCCTTCAGCACCAAACCCAAGGCGAAGCTGGCTGTCGTCAACACGCCAATGGCGGTATCGGCACCAACTAACCCTCGTTGGGTGACCGCCACAATGCCAATACCCGTTAACAACCCCCACAGTGCAGCGCCAATAAGTAGCCGTTGATCGGCGATGGCGCCGGCAATGCCCCCAGAAACGGCGATCGGCAGAGCTGTGGCAATTGCTGCTCCGCCAAACACCGAGTGCGACAGACCATGACCGAGGTAGCTCATGCCCCGCAACGTCACGAAGGCAGACATCAGTCCGCACAACGCTCCAGCTATGAGGGCAACGATCAGTGCGCGTACGAAAAAAGGTTGTTGGAATGGCTCGATCCAGGCAAACCCCAACAACGAACTGGCCAGCACCGTCACGCGATTTCCCGCAGCGAGACGCGCTCGACGACCATTGGGATGCCCATGTGGTCCAGCACATCCATGGGAGCGCCGTACGTAGCTTCCAGCACCGATGGCGTCAGGACCTGGTGTGGCGAACCTTCTCCGATGATGGACTTGTTAATACAGAGCAAGCGTGGCAAGTGAGCAGCGATCCCGTTCAGATCGTGCGTAGTGAGCACCACCGCCAGACCCTCGTCGTTGAGATCGCCAAGAAGGTGCAGCACCTCGTGACGGGTGCGCACATCGACCCCGCTGGTGGGTTCATCAAGCAGCAAAATGTCGGGCTGGCCAAAGAGGGCTCGAGCCAGAAACACGCGTTGTTGTTGGCCACCCGACAGCGCTCGGATGTGGCGATTACCCAAATCGGGAACCCCTAGTTGGCCGAGCAGATCATCCGCTCGGGTTCGCTCAGCTTTCGGAACCCACGGCCTCGGCGACCGCCTGTGCGCAGCCATTAACACCACATCACGAACCGTCACCGGAAAGTTCCAATCAACTGTTTCCAGCTGTGGCACATAGCCAACCCGTAACCCGTCGGCACGTTCAATAGATCCGTGGGACACCGGTACGGTTCCCAACATAGCCCGCAGCAACGACGTCTTACCGGCCCCTGACGGGCCGACAATTCCGACGAAGTCACCGGTCGAGATGGTGGTCGAGACATGGTCAACGACCGTCGTCGCACCATAGGCAACACTCAGGTTTTTGGTGGCAATCAGTTGTCTCATTGCGGGTACGTCGCCTTATCGGGAGCAATATCTGAAGAGTTGAAAGCGTTCAGCGCAGCGGGGTCGCCACCCAAGGACGACACCATCGTGACATAGTCGAACTTCATCAACCCAAGAAATGAATGTTCAGCATCTCCAGGCGCACCTGGAAGATCGTCATCGCGAAGTACGTCTACATACTTCACGCCTGCATCCTTTCCAATCTGCTCCAGGATCGGAGACGGAAACACTTCTGAACCAAAAATGGCGGGGACCTTGGCTTCTTTGACTTGCTTGATGAGGCCTGCAACTTCACGCGGAGTTGGTTCTTCGAAGTTACTGACCTGGATTGCACCGATCACTTCCCATCCGTACGTCTTTGCAAAGTACGCATAGGCATCGTGATAGGTCAACAGCTTGCGATTGCCCGCTGGGACGGTTTCCGAAGCCGTACGGAACGCTTTGTCTAACTGCTCCAGTTTGGCAATGTAGAGATCTGCGTTGGTGGCATAGGTGACGGCATTGTCGGGATCCATAGTGGCCATCGCCTGGCCGGCAAGTGATGCATAACATGCAGCCATGGATGGGTTGGTCCATAGATGAGGGTTGGGCTTGCCGCCTTCTTTCGGAAACGAGAAGTCGTAGATCTCCTCGCCAGGGGCAATGGTGCGAGTGCCAAGTTCGACGATTGCACTTGTCTTGGGTAGGTTCGAGGCCGCCAACTCTTTGGTTGGCTCTTCCAATTTCAAACCGTTAATGAAGACCAGATCGGCTTGCGAGAGGTCTTTCGCTACCGATGGCTTCGGTTCATAAGTGTGACTATTAGTTCCCTCAGGCACAATGCCAAACACGTCAGCAGCGTCTCCGGCCACGTTGGACACAATCGAGGTGATGGGTGCAACCGTGGTAGCCACTCGAAGGCGCCGCCCCCGTACCGCGGTCATCGTAAAC
>JANMEI010000148.1:0-4951 GCA_031376865.1 Acidimicrobiia bacterium
ATCATCGGGGTCTCCGTTGGCGGCGGAAGCACACCGGCGTTGATCAGCGAAAGAGCAACAACCGTAGCGTTGCCCGATCTTGGTTCGCTACGTGAACTTACCGATGATCGAGACGCTCGTATGCGCCCAACCTTCAGCGCGCTTACCGATGGTGCAGGGGACACTGGTGGGCTTGATGGGGTTGACCCGGGGTTGATGAATGCAGCGCGAACCGGCTTAGCTTCTGGCCTTTCGATTGTGGGTTCGCTTGGATCGATTGACGGCAAAGCTCCGGGGTATCCGGAAACACCATTAGCCCGAAGCCTGTCGATGGCGCGGGAAGTGGTTGCGATCAACGCAGGTATTCGTGTGGTGCACATTCCGTGGGGAGCATTTGATACACACACCGGTCATCGATACAGCCACCCCGAGCAGATGCGTCAACTCGGAGCGGCGTTAGTTGCGTTCCACAACGACCTGGTGCGGAGCGGGCTGTCCAACAGGGTGTTGGTGGCCACCACCAGCGAGTTTGGCCGCCGTCCTCAAGCCAACGCCGGAGGCACCGATCACGGAACAGCCTCAACCGGATTGCTCATGGGACCGATGCGTGCGGGCCGCCATGGCGTTGCCGTCAATTTCAACAATCTCGATCAGGCCGGCAACGTGTCTGCCACCGTGAGCATGACTGATTACTATGCATCTTTAGCATCGTGGCTGGGAGTGCCGCCAGCAGCGGTTCTACAGGGCGGCGCAGCCATTCAATCGCTCGAGATCTAGCCTGCCCCGCACCAGTTGTGTGCGTAAGACGGGCATGGGTGCCCGCCTTGTGCACTAGTAATTCGTCAACAGCACACGAAGTTGATCGACCAGCGTCTCGGGGTTCTTGGTGTCAGCAGCAACTACTGGCAGCATCGTCCAACCAGCAACGGTTAACTCCCGATCACGGATCATGGTGGCACCCCAATCGGTTGGGTTGGAATGATACTTCCAGCTATGCGCTTCGAGTCCAACCCGTTGCTCCGGCCAACCCGTATCGATGAATCGCCGACGCCCGTTTGGAAGTGTCACCCGAAAGTTGCGAGTTGGCCGCGGCAGGCGAGCTTGCTTCACTACCTTGTCGAGATCTTGTTCCAAAAAGCTCCTCACGATACCTTGGCCCTTGAGACGTTGCTCGAGTAGGTCCATCAACGGACGTCGCCCATGAAACGATCCTTGGGCGTGAGCGCAACGCAAGATGCGTTGGAAAGAGGCCAGCCGCGTTTGTACCAGCGAGTCCATTGCCACGGCTAGTTCATCGGCGTCTAACACTGCTGCCGATTCAACTATCGCTCGCCATGGTTGAGAAAAGTTCACACCGAACTTCATGAGCCGATCCGTTGCTGACAAAACCGTACGCGTCCGGTGCGATCGCACGCCCACAATTCGGATCTGAGTTGGACTTGACACATGGGCGCCAATCGCTTTTGGTTTCAAGACCGCCTCATATGCGACAAGCGCTGCCGTGTGCGACACCCAACTTTCGTGTGCGACCAGCGCAGCAGCGATCGACCTTCGCAGCGGGGTGAGCTCTATCTACGCAACCCGTCGCACACCTCGGCTGACTGGCAGGAGTAGGCCGCTTTCGGTACGACGGGTAACGGACTGCGAATCGACCCGGGCCGCGTACAGCGGAGCCAACGGAACGAGCCCGTCGTGAAGACTTGCGTAATGGACAATGAGTTGATCAATTCGCTGGGATGACATACGGGCCTCGAAGTACGGTTGATATCGGGGAGACCGTGATGCATCTGTGGGCATAAGACGGGCATAGACGCCTGCCTTATGCACAAGCCAGAAACGGTGAGCCGGGCGTCTCGCTCGGTACCACCAGTATGACGAGGGGGTATGTCAGTTTGCGAACTGCTTGCGTTGCGAACTGCCTACGTACTGCGTTGACGGACTGCTTCGTACAACACCACTGCCGTAGCAGCACCGACGTTGAGCGAATCGGCTTGGCCCGCCATGGGCAGGCGCACTTTCACGTCAGCGTCGTGAATCCACCGCAGAGTCAAGCCAGCATCTTCGGCGCCCATCAAAATTGCGGTCGGACCACGCATGTTGGCGTCCCAATGCAGCAGATCGGTATCCGGGGTGGTGGCTACAATCTGCAGCTTGTTGCTGCGCAGCCAAGCCATCACGTCATCCGGCGATGCTGTCGCCACCGGCAACGAAAACAATACAGCCGTAGCCGAGCGAACCACATTTGGGTTGAACATATCGACAACCGGGTCACAAACCACCACTGCATCGCAACCAACCGCATCTGCCGTTCGCAAAATTGCGCCAAGGTTGCCGGGCTTTTCAACTGCTTCGACGATGAGAACGAGTGGATTACGCGACAGCTTCAGCGAACTCAACGGGGTGGACCACTGCGGGCAAACGGCCAACACGCTTTGCCCGGAATCACGATACGACACTTTGTCCATCACATATCCCGACAGCTCAACAACCGGAACACCTGAGGCGTAAACGGCATTAACCAAATCGGCATCTGCCTCGTCTAACGCATCGGGATCAATGTACAACTCGCTGATCGATCGACCCGCCTCGAACAAGCGACTCACTACGCGCGTACCTTCGACCACAAACGCTCGCTCCCGATCACGGTCGCGTCGATCTCGCAATCCCAGCAACCGCTTGACCTTTGGATTAGTGGCAGACGTGATGATCATGCTGATAGTGCAGCCATCACTTCTGCAGACACGTCGAAGTTATGGAAAACCTCTTCGACATCGTCAAGTTCTTCCAACGCCTCAACGAGTTTCAACACCTTACGAGCATCGTCTTCGGACAAATCGATGGTGGCATTTGGGATCATCGGCCGGTCCATCGAGTCGAAGGCAATTCCTGCATCGGTCAGCGCACTACACACCGCACTGACATCAGTTGGACCACAACGAAGTTCAAAGGAATCACCATTATCGAAGATGTCTTCGGCCCCAGCGTCAAGCGCTGCCATCATCAGATCGTCTTCGGTGACCTTGCCACCGGCCTTCGGCACCACCACGACACCCTTGCGGGCGAACTGCCAGGCAACGGCACCCGGCTCGGCGATGTTGCCACCGTTCTTCGAGAATGTTGATCGAACCTCGCCGCCTGAACGATTGCGATTGTCAGTTGAGACCGCAACCAGCAACGCAACTCCGGCCGGCGCGTAGCCCTCGTACATGATGTCTTCGGAGACCGTGTCGTTCTTCAACTCGCCGGTGCCACGCTTAATGGCGATCTCAATCTTGTCGCTTGGCACTTGTTCAGATTTTGCCTTAGCCACCATCGTGCGCAGCGTCGCGTTGGCCGACGGATCGCCGCCACCTTCTCGGGCAGCCACTTCAACGTTGCGAACCAGCTTGGCCCACAACTTGGCGCGGGCCTTGTCGGCCGCGCCCTTCTTGTGTTTGATCGTTGCCCACTTGGAATGGCCTGACATAGTTCAACGCTCCTGCGGTTGATGACGAAGAAAAAGCTGGTGCACCCGAAGCTCGGGGGTGAGCTCTGGATGAAACGATGCTGCCAGCAACTGACCGCCATCGGCAGCAACAACAACGGGGACACCTTCGTGCGTTGCGAGAATAGTAACCCCTACGCCCACACTGGCGACTTTGGGAGCTCGAATAAACGTGGCATGCACGGGGCCGCCCACGACACCATCAATGTGCAGATCAGTTTCGAACGAGTCGACTTGGCGTCCGTACCCGTTTCGTTGCACGGCAATGTCGAGGACTCCGAAGGTTCGTTGATCCGGACGACCGTCAAGCACACTGCTGGCCAGCAAGATCATCCCGGCACAGGTTCCGAACGCTGGCATACCGGCAGCAAGACGAGCTGAAATTGGATCAAACAACCCGGTCGAAACCAGCAACTTCGACATCGTGGTCGATTCGCCACCGGGGATGATGAGTGAATCGACCTGATCAAGATGCTTTGGCTGGCGCACCTCAACCGCGGTTCCACCGAGACGTTGCACGGCGCGGACGTGTTCGGCAAATGCACCTTGCATAGCCAACACCCCCACAACTCGACCGGTTGCTGGCGTGAACTCGACTGTTGGGAGGTCCTCGGCGTGAGGACGAAGCCATCCCGAAGCACGCAACATGGCTTCTATCTTAGAAGACCAACTTCAGCGACCCGCGCGCGTCGAGCCCGTGAACAGGCGAAAAAGGCGATCTCAAACGTTTCACGTGCGAGAAACGTATGTTTCACGCGCGAAAGGTTGGGCGTCATACTGGGAAGATGGGAACTCGTTGGAATCGCGCGTTAGTGACCGGAGCATCAAGTGGCATCGGGCTGTCGATCGCTCGTCAATTGGCCGCCGAAGGTACGGAGTTGGTCATCGTCGCTCGCGATCAAGCCCGGCTTGAGGCGCTGGCCGAAGAGGTCCGGGTGCCGTGCACGGTGTTGGTGGCCGACCTCAGTGATCCGACGCAGCTTGCTCGTGTCGAAGCTCGACTGGCAGAAACCGACGCCCCCATCGATCTGCTGGTGAACAACGCCGGGTTTGGCTTCGTCGGCCGATTCGATCAGATCGATATCGACAAAGAAACCGGCGTGGTGGCAGTCAACATCGTGGCGATGATGCGCCTCGCCCATGCTGCTGCGGGCGCAATGTCGACGCGCAGCGGAACCCGCGGCATCATGAACGTGTCGTCGGTGGCCGGTTTCATTCCCAGCCCCAACGCAGCCACCTACGCAGCGACCAAAGCGTTTGTGACCTCGCTCAGTCAAGCCATGCACGAGGACCTGAAAAGCACCGGAGTTGCCGTCAGTGCGCTATGCCCCGGTTATACGCGTACAGAGTTTCAAGACCGGGCCAACGCTGGCGATACCACCAGCAAAGTTCCCGACAGGTTGTGGCAATCAGCCGTTGCAGTTGCCATCGCTGGCCTTGATGGCGTGTTTGCCAACAAGGCCATCGTGATCCCCGGAGCCCACAACA
>JANMEI010000440.1:0-16291 GCA_031376865.1 Acidimicrobiia bacterium
TCTGATACCACGCCAACCTGTCCTGATGAGCCCATTGCTCGATCCAGCAGCACTTCGAACATGGCAGCATTTGCTGTTTCAGTGAGCGGATCATGATGCTCGATCTGTTTGATGCGCCGCTCCATCTCAACCCGGTCGGTGACGTCATGGATGGTGAGCACCGTTCCGCCAACGTCTGGATCGTGGCGCAGGTCAGCGATGGTCGCATCGACGTACACGATGTCGCCATCGGCATTTTCGACAGCAAGACCGCGATGCGTTGCAGAGTGACCACCAGCAGCTTCGGCTGCGGTCTGGAGCCCGTCGAGCAATGTATATGTTTCGAGTCCAAACAGCTCTGACAGGGTGCGGCCAGGACACAACTCCGGCTCCCAACCAAAGAGCGTCAGCACGTTCTGACTCGCCGATTCAACCTGTCCGTGGCGCAACAACAACACAGCGTCGTCCGCAACAGACATTCGTGCTGCAAGGCGATCGTCGGTTTGTCGTCGCCCTCGGGCAAAGAGCGAGAAGTTGGTTTGCTTAGACATGAGCAGGTTCCGATTTTCGTTTCGCGTCGTAGTCACGCGGAGAGCCGTCACCGCAAAGACGATCAAACTATCGGCAAGGTCGCGGTGAAACTTGACTCATTTCTTGTTCCTTGCTTCATTTTTCTCGCCCGGTCGAATGGAAAGTGCCTGATTTTCAAACGATAAGTTGTCTGACTTGAGCCCCATGCCGAGTTCCGATGGTTCCTCCGAAAGCCCCGTTCCTACGGAGGGTGGTCAAACGGTCTTTGTTGTTGACTTTGGAGCACAGTATGCGCAGCTCATTGCTCGACGTGTACGGGAGCTCAACGTCAAGAGCGAGATCATCCCAACTACTCTCAGCGCTCAACAGATTGCGTTGAGGAAACCGACGGCCATTATCTTCAGCGGCGGCCCAGCCAGCGTCCATGTGGATGGGGCGCCGACCATCGATCCAGCCATCTACGACCTCGGGATTCCGATTCTGGGCATTTGCTACGGCGTGCAGCTCATCGCCCAACAACTCGGAGGTGTCGTCGCCAACACAGGCAAAGGCGAATACGGACGCACTGCGCTCACCATCACCGACGCCAATGCGACCTTGTTCGGCGGGCAACCTGCGCAGCAAGACGTGTGGATGAGTCATTTCGATTCCATCCAAGACCTACCACCAGGATTTGTTGCTACCGCTCGAACCGACTCCATTCCAGTCGCCGCCATTGCCTGCAACGAGCGACGCATCCATGGCGTCCAGTATCACCCTGAAGTGGTTCACACGCCGCAGGGGCAAGATGTGTTGCGTCACTTCTTGTTCGACGTTGCTGGCTGCGATGGTACGTGGACAAACGATTCGATCATCGACACCCAGGTAGCGAAGATTCGAGCCACCGTCGGCACCGACAAGGTGATGTGCGCGTTGTCGGGTGGCGTCGACTCGGCGGTAGCGGCAGCGTTGGTCTACAAAGCCATCGGCGACCAGCTCACGTGTGTCTATGTGGACACAGGCCTCATGCGAGCGGGTGAAAGCGACCAGATCGAGGAAACGTTCGTCAACCACTTTGGCGTGAGGCTCATCCGAGTTGACGCAGCTGATCGGTTCTTTACTGCGCTCGACGACATCAACGAGCCAGAACGCAAGCGCAAGATTATTGGCGAACAGTTCATTCGGGTGTTTGAAGAAACTGCCCGCGATATGAGCGCCGAAGGCTGCAAGTGGTTGGTGCAAGGGACGTTGTATCCCGATGTGATCGAATCCGGTGGTGGACATGCATCAACGATCAAGAGTCATCACAACGTCGGTGGCCTTCCCGACGACATGGATTTCGAGCTCATCGAGCCGTTACGTGACCTGTTTAAAGACGAAGTTCGCGCTGTCGGAACCCTGCTGGGGCTGCCCGACGAGATCACTTGGCGCCAGCCCTTTCCTGGCCCTGGTCTTGGGGTTCGGGTGGTGGGTTCGCTCACACGGGAACGGGTCGACATTGTTCGAGCTGCTGATGCCATCGTTCGCGCGGAAGTGAAAGACGCAGGGCTGGAACGTGAGTTGTGGCAGGCGTTTGCCGTGTTGCCGGTTGTCCGAAGTGTTGGGGTGATGGGAGATGAACGAACCTACGCGTATCCAATCGTCCTTCGTGCAGTCACTTCCGACGATGCCATGACCGCCGATTGGGCACGTCTTCCCTATGACCTGGTCGACCGTATTTCTCGACGAATTGTCAACGAAGTCAAAGGTGTCAACCGTGTCGTGCTCGATGTCACGTCGAAGCCACCCGGAACCATTGAGTGGGAGTAGTCAGCTGTCAGTGTGACCGCTCTCGCTGTTGATTGCTGCTGAATCGATCGTCAGTCACAATGTACGCGCACTTGCCGTCCCGAGCCGTGGGAGACTTGTTCCCTTATGGCCTCAGGAATCAGCAGCCCACTGCGGTCGCCAGGATTTGACAACATCTCCATTCCGGCAGAAGACACCCAGGTGTTGGATTCGTTGTTTGAAGTTGCGCACACGTTTTTCGAACGGTCGGCCGAAGATAAGCGTACGTTCGAAGCCCCGACGGGCACGATGACTGGTTGGCGACAGGTTGGTATTGAGTACAGCCAAGATCCCTCCCGGCCAGACCTCAACGAAACGTTCTGCTACCGCCGTCGCGACGATCGAGCGGGGGTCCTTGCCGATCACGCGCTGCTCAGTTCGTGCCGTGCGGCCCAGCACGTTCTTCACGCGGTAGCGGCGCCGGCGCTTCGTCGGCTGGCCGAGTCGCTCGATGTTGACCCCGATGTTCACGAGGTTGCAACGTTCCAAGAATCGTGGCTGCAGCTCAATTTCTCTCATCCAGCCACCGCCAAGCGTGAGTTCATCCAAGACGCTCATGAAGACGGGCACCTCGTTACCGTTCTGCTGGCAGACCAACCGGCGCTGGAAATCCTGGTTGGCGATCGATGGCAGGCCGTGTTCCCCACATCATCCGAGGCGTTGGTCTTTGCTGGGGAGTGCGCGTCGCTTCTTACCCACGATGCGGTGAGCCCGATGATGCACCGGGTTCGGGCGCTACCAGATGTTGCCACCCGGATCAGCGTTGCGTATTTTGTGAACCCCGATTTGGACCAAGAACTTGAGCCATGGATCCATGGGCCACGCAATGAAGGCGTCGACCTGTTGACCTGGGGTCAACAGAACCCAGCTCGTTTCGGCCTCCCAATTCTGTAAGGCACCGCAAACCCTCCAAAAAACCGCGCGTGAAACATCGATTTACCGCGCGTGGAACCCTTGAACAGTCGAAATTTCGTATTTCAGACCCTTGGCGCGCGCGTTCTTGCTTTTTACCCTTCGGAAATGCGAGTATTTGCTCAGGTTTCGAGGAGGACTACATGCGGCTTGTTATCGACAGCGAAAAGTGCCAAGGACACAACCGGTGTTACGCAATTGCGCCCGAGTTGGTTGACGTTGACGAAATGGGCATGGCCTTCGTCCTAGGTGACGGCGTGGTGCCTGAGGCGCTCGAAGAAAAGGCCCGGCTGTGCGTCGCCAATTGCCCCGAGTTCGCGATCACGACGGAGGACTGACCGACATGGCCGAACACGTTCGCACCGCTCCACCAGTTATCGATTGGTCCACCGATTTCGATCACACCGACCCGGTGTGGGTCGACAATCCATTCCCCATTTGGGATGACCTGCGCAAGGTGTGCCCGATTGCGCACTCAGATCGATACAACGGCGTGTATCTGCCCACCCGGCATCAAGATGTGGCGGCGATCGCCTACGACACGGATCACTTCACGTCCAAGGCGGTGATCGTCAGCAACGGCGAGATTCTGGCCGAAGCTCCAATCGGTGGTGCCCCTCCCATCACGAGCGATCCCCCCTTCCATCAACACGCTCGCAAGCTGTTGCTGCCAGCTTTTGGTCCCAAACTCATCGAAGCCCTGCGCCCGTCGGTTGAGGCGCTTTGTGATCAATTGTTGGACGACATGGAGGGTCGAGACGTCGTGGATGCGGCGATTGATTACGCCCAACACATACCGCCGGCCGTGATCGCCCATATGTTGGGCTTACCAATTGAAGACGGCGACTTGTTCCGCGAGTTCATCCATCACACCATCGTGGCAATTGATGCACCGCAAGAAGTGCGGATTGAATGGTTCGGCAAAGTAGATGAGTACCTTGATAAGCACATCAACGATCATCGAGACAACCCTCGCGACGACCTGATCAGCTACTTGCTCAACGCAGAAATCTTCGGACAGAAGCTCAGCCACGAACATGTGCGGGGCACCTGCGTGTTGTTGCTGGTTGCCGGTATCGATACCACCTGGTCTGGAATCGGTGCTTCGTTGTTCCATCTGGCCTCAAACAACGAAGACCGAAATCGTCTGGCTCGTGAGCCAGAACTATTACCGCTCGCTATTGAAGAGTTTCTGCGGGCGTACGCCCCGGTCACCATGGCTCGGGTCGTCAAAGAAGACGTCACGATCAATGGCACCGAGCTGAAGAAGGATCAGTGGTGTTTGTTGCCGTTCCCATCAGCGAACCGTGACCCCGAACAGTTCGTTGACGCCGACCAGGTCATTATCGATCGTGCCGAGAACCGTCATGCCGCGTTTGGATTGGGCATCCATCGTTGCCTTGGCTCAAACCTCGCCCGTCTCGAAATGAGCGTTGCTGTTGAACGGTGGATGAAGCGCTTTCCTGACTTCATCCTGGAAGACCCAAGTGCGGTCAGGTGGGCAGCCGGCCAGGTGCGTGGTCCACGAGTGCTGCCGGTGCGGATATTGGAACGAAACGAAGCGTCGCCAGTCCTAAACTGATCAGATGCAGATCACTTCCCTCGATGCGCTAACTGCTCGGTATGGGGAAGTAAACCCCAATTCGCTTCGCAAAGAATTGCCGCACCTGTCGGCGGAATATCGCACATGGATTGAGCGATCGCCGTTTATGGGCGTGGCCACCATCGGCCCCGAAGGGCTTGACTGTTCTCCTCGTGGCGACGCTGTTGGGCAGCTTGTTCACATCGCTGACGATCGCACCGTGTTGTTTGCTGATCGTCGTGGCAACAATCGCCTCGACACCTTAAAGAACCTGGTCCGCGACCAGCGAATCTCATTGCTCTTCCTGATTCCTGGAATCAATGAGTGCTTACGAATTAATGGTACTGCGGTCGTTACCACTGACGACACGCTGCGCCAACAATTTGAGATGGATGGCAAGCTGCCGGTGACCGTTGTGGTGGTCACCATTGGCACCGTCTACTTCCAATGTGGGCGCGCTGTGATTCGGTCTGGATTGTGGGATCACGCATCACAACTAACACGAGACGATGTTCCAACCGCGGGTGCCATGACTAAGTCAGCCAGCCCCGATTTTGATGCAGTGACCTACGATCACGAACTCCCGGGGCGCCAACAGGCAACCCTGTACTAATCAGCCGCAACCTCCCGGTCGCAGCACTCACGGTCACAGCCCGACTACGAGGACTCCTCGACCCGACGACTTCGCCTGGTACAGCGCCTCATCGGCACGATGCTGGAGATGCTCCAACGTTTCGCCGTTGCGACCTGACGCCAAACCAACGCTCGCGCTCACTGCAATGGTGCCAACCTCCAGCTCGTACGGCGCAGCCAGTTGAGTCACCAACCGTTGCGCGATGGGTTCGGCCTGGTCCCGCGCAGAGCTCAAGATGACGACGAACTCGTCGCCTCCGGTTCGAATCACTTTGTCGTCGACTCGAACCAGTGTCCGAATGCGATTGGTTGCCTTCACCAACAATTCGTCACCAGCCCGATGACCGTGCTGATCGTTGAGTTGCTTGAAATGGTCGAGGTCGATGCAGATCACTGAGGTATCGGCGAGGTCAACTTCTGAGCCGTGCAGACGGGCGAATAGGCGTCGGTTACCGGCGCCGGTAAGTGGGTCGTGCAGCGAGTCATGCTCGGTCAGGCGTAGTGCATCGGCCAATTGAGCGGCTAAGTCGTCAGCCTGGTGCTGCAGAGCAACCGCTGACCTCGTGGTGACATGCCCGTTACGGAACGATTCTCCAATGATGACGATGAACCCAATGATGCCCAGGAACAGGTAACGATCACCCCCAGCAAGACCAAGCCCGACCACCAGACAGATCATCAGTGGCGTGACATAGACGACAAAGGTGGTTGGTGACGCGCTGGAGGAAGCAACAGAGGTAGTGAGGACACCACATACCATCACCACGATTCGCATTCGTCCTCCATCGGTAGCAGCCGCAGGAATGCCGAAGAGCGCAAACAACCCCCACCCGGTTCCGCTCATGGCAACAAGTCCGTGAATGAGCAGAAGCTTCATGGACGATTCGTTGCGAAGAAATGAGCCACAACCGAGAAACTGCCCACTGGCCGAAATCGAAATCGTGGCGATAGCGATCATGCTGAGCTTGGTGTCGACGTAGGGCTGCAACCACAACGAAATGACGATCGATGCCGGAATACTTCCCAAGGTAATGCGTCGGATGTTGGTCAATGCTTGGCGATTGAGCTGTTGATCGACCTGCATCCTTCCTGGCATGACTTCGTATCGTCGATGCGATATTGACACTGAACGTGCTGAAATGTCATCAACGGGTGATGGATGGTTCACTTCATGAGAGCACGCTCATGAAGTTTTGTCGCCTGTCGGGCGAACATCTTCACTGTCACAGGGTCAGCGTAGGGTGGTGGGGTCATGTCTGATGCCGCCACGCAGCTTTCTGCTCCCAGTTTGTTTGACTTGCGGGGCCGCACCACGTTCCGGCCACCTGAGCCAGGAGAGGCGCCGCCGCCTGACGATCGTGATGCTCCTCCGTCAGATTGGGCTGCAGGTGGCGACGTTGACATCGATCTGGTCGGATCCGATGCACCCGTCCTGAAGCCTCGCCGCCGATCGGTCTCTCCCGAAGAGTTACTTGCCGGGTTAAACGGCCCTCAATACGATGCGGTGGTTCACGACGGTGCACCTTTGCTCGTCGTTGCTGGAGCGGGTTCGGGCAAAACCCGTGTGTTAACCCGTCGGATCGCCTATTTGATTGGTGCGCGGAAGGTATCACCGTTCGCCATCATGGCCATTACCTTCACCAACAAAGCCGCCGACGAGATGAAGCATCGAGTAGCTGAGCTGATTGGCCCGGTCGCCGAACGTATGTGGGTCTGCACGTTCCACTCCGCGTGCGTGCGTATTTTGCGTCGTGACGCTCATCGCTTAGGTTTCCGTTCGAGCTTCACTATCTACGATCAGTCCGACGCGGTCCGTCTGGTGCAGTACGTGTTGCGCGACTTAAATCTTGACCCGAAGAAGTTTCCGCCACGTACCGTTCATTCCACCATTTCGGCGGCCAAGAACGACCTCCTCGATGTGGAGTCCTATGCGGCTCGGGCCGGCAATATCTACGAGCGCAAAATTGCTGAGGTGTACGCCGAATACCAGCGTCGTTTGTTGGCCGCCAGCGCGATGGACTTCGATGACTTGTTGTTGGTGTGCGTGCAGTTGCTCAAAGCCGAGCCCGAGGTGTTGGCGCACTATCGCACCCGGTTTCAGCATGTGTTGGTTGACGAGTATCAAGACACCAATGCTGCGCAAAACGAGTTTGTCCGGTTGTTGGCTTTTGAGCATCGCAACGTCACGGTGGTTGGCGATGGCGACCAATCGATTTACCGTTTTCGTGGTGCCGATGTGCGCAACATTTTAGAGTTCGATCGCACGTTCCCTGATCGCCAGCAGGTCATTCTTGATCAGAACTATCGCTCTTCGCAGAACATCCTCGATGCTGCAAACGCAGTGATCGAGCAAAACACCGGCCGCGAGAAAAAGCGCTTGTGGTCAGATCATGGCAGCGGTGAGCAGATCGTTCGGTTCCATGCCGAGGACGAGCGTGACGAAGCGTCGTTCATCGCTCGAGAAATCGACCGGGTCCGCCAGGTAGACAATCGACAGTGGAGCGATTTTGCCATTTTCTATCGAACCAATGCGTCATCTCGATCGGTCGAAGAGGCACTCAACCGCGTCGGCATGCCGTACAAAGTTGTGGGTGGCACCAAGTTTTACGACCGTCGAGAAGTAAAAGATCTGCTCGCTTACCTTCGAGTGATCGTCAATCCGTCTGACGAAGTGTCGTTGAAACGTATTGTCAACGTGCCCAAGCGAGGTGTTGGCGATACCAGCATGGGTCGCCTCGATGCATATGCGCGTATGCAGGGCAAACCGTTTTTCGAAGCGATGGCTGAAGCCGAGTCGGCAGGCATCAGCGGTAAGGCGTTGAAAGGTATCAATGAGGTCCTGCGGTTGGTTGAACTGTTTCGCGAAGTGGAAGGCGGGCCTGCTGCAATCATCGATGCGGTGCTCGAACGAACTGGATACCGTGCCGAGTTGGAAGCCGAGGGTGGCATCGAAGCGGCCGGTCGAATCGAAAACCTCACAGCGCTCATAGGTGAGGCCCGCGAGTACGAAACACTGCAGCAGTTTTTAGAAACCACTTCGCTACAAAATGATGCCGATGAGGTCAGTCTCGATGGCACACAGGTCACGTTGATGACTCTGCATACGGCGAAGGGTTTGGAGTTTCCGGTCGTGTTCCTGGTGGGCATGGAAGACGGTGTGTTTCCGCATGTGCGGTCGTTGGGTGAGCCGCACGAACTCGAAGAAGAGCGTCGTCTTGCCTATGTTGGTATCACACGAGCCCGCGAGCGTTTGTATCTCACGCACGCCTGGTGTCGCAGTTTGTTTGGGTCAACTCAGTACAACCCGCTCAGTCGATTCGTGAACGAGATTCCGCAAGATCTCATTTCGGTGCAGGGGGCCAAGCAACGGGGCGGCAATTGGAGCGATTCGGGTCGGGCCTGGGACTACCGCGAAGAACGGGGACGCAGTTCACGTGGAGGCGACGACGATACGGGTGGTCGGGTGTTTGGAGGTGGCGCCCATCGAGACGACGTTGTCGAGGCCGCGCTGCGCGCCGGTAAGGCGGCATCGCCGGCCAAGACCACCGGAGCCGAGGACCTTGGGCTGGTGGTGGGTGACCAGGTGATGCACGGTCGCTACGGGATTGGCACCGTTACTGAGCTTCGCGGCGAGGGCGACAAGACCGAGGCTGCCGTGAAGTTTGACGGTGTCGGCGAGAAGAAGTTTCTGCTGGCGTGGACCCCACTCAAGAAGGCATAGAACGGTATACGTGCATACGGTCCGGCTGGTGAAGTTGGTTGCATTCCATTTGCTTGTCGGGTGTGGGCTGGCGGGATGCCGCAATCCCGTTTCGCTCGAGGCTCAGATGACGGCTGCATTTAACCGCTGGAATGAGATGGCGTTGCTCGGAACCCCGGTGCTACGTCGCTGTTGTGCAAGGGAGTCGCAAATCCTGATCCGGCGTATTTCGGGATGATCAGCCCGACCGCTCGTGGCTATGCCCGGCCATCTCAGGTGACGGTGTCAGTAACGGGAAACGCAGGGGAAGTTGAGTTCAACAACAATCTCGTCGACAACTACGAAATGGTCTACATACATATGGTGAAGCAGGGTGGTCGTTGGAAGGTGTGTTACGAACAAACCACCGGCCCAGGCGGTTTCGGCTGAAAGTGCGGCAACGACGGTTGTCCTACGATCGTCAACCATGTTGTAAATAGTTAGTCAAGGGTGTTGCAAATAGGTATTCGAAGATGTTGTAAACAGTTAGTATAAGTGGATGTCCTTGCCGTATCGACAACGTTTGGTTGACGCAGTTCTTGACGAGTTGATGGCTTCGCTTCCAGCTGTGCTTCTCGTCGGGCCACGGGCCAGCGGCAAAACAACTACGGCGGTGAGACGAGTCCAGTCATCTCTTCGTCTCGATCGACCCTCAGTTGCGGCAGCGGTCCTCAACGATCCTGACGCTGTGCTCCAATCTTTTGACCCACCGGTGCTCATCGACGAATGGCAACTGGCTCCGTCCATCCTTGGCGCCGTGAAGCGCAGCGTCGATTCGGTCGGTGTCCAGAATGGACGCTTTTTGCTTACGGGATCCTCCCGTGCCGATCTGCAAGCTGAAGGTTGGCCAGCGACCGGGCGAGTCGTCCGCATTCCGATGTGGCCCATGACGGTTCGCGAGCAACAGGGAAACGTGTTGTCCAAGTCGTTGATCGACTCGCTTTTCGACGCATCGTTTGGCGATGTCCGCGTGCCTCAGGAGGCACTGACAATTCGCGACTATGTCGATCTTGCGTCGATCAGCGGCTTTCCCGATCTTCTTGAACAACAAAGTGAACGAGCACGACGATCTTGGTTGTCGTCCTATGCCGAACAGATCATTCTTCGTGACGCGCCCTTCACATCTCAAGACCGCGACCCGCAGCGGTTGCGATCGTATCTACAAGCAATCGCTGTCAACACGGCATCCGTTGTCGAACACAAAAAACTCTACGACTCGGCCGGTATCACTCGAACGACGGCGGTCAGTTATGACAGTCTTCTTGAGTCGCTGTACGTCACGCAGAAGGTGCCCGCCTGGAGTACCAATCGACTGAGTCAACTGACATTGTCGCCCAAACGTTATCTGGTAGAACCAGCCCTGATGTGGCCTTTGGCAAAAGTGGATAACCGCTCGATTGTGCGAGACGCAGCGTTGGCTGGTGCGGTGATTGACAACTTCGTTACTGCACAGCTGCGACCGGAATGTGAGATTTCGATGGCTCAACCTTCAGTGTTCCATCTTCGTCAAACGGACGGGCGTCACGAAGTTGATCTGCTTCTGGAAGGACCCGGTGGTGGACTGGTTGCGATCGAGATTAAAGCATCCGCAGCACCTGATCTTGCTATGGCAAAACACTTGCGTTGGCTACGCGATCAACTTCCGGATAGGTTCGCGCTTGGTGTCGTGTTTCACACTGGACCCAGGGCACTCATACTTGATGAACTAATATGGGCGCTTCCAATATCGACGATCTGGTCCTAGGTCCCAGCTGCTCGCGTCGTCCAGTCCGCAGGGTGGCTACAGTAACGCAAGCGCAGTAGCCAAATCGGCCACCAGGTCATCTGCTGTTTCGATGCCAACGCTGAGGCGCACCAGTCCTGGCGGAACTTCCAACGCTGACCCGGCGGCACTGGCATGGGTCATTCGGGCGGGATGTTCGATGAGTGACTCCACTGCACCCAGCGATTCGGCCAGTGTGAACAGTTTGGTGCTCTCGACCAACTTCAGCGCTTGTGTTTCCGTTTCGAGAATAAAGCTGACCATGCCGCCGAAGCCGCGCATTTGTTTGGCTGCTGCTTCGTGACCGGGATGATCGGGCAGTTGTGGATACAACACACGTTCAACCTTCGGATGATTGACTAACAGATCAACAATGGCCCGAGCATTGCTGCAATGACGATCCATACGTACACCTAGTGTTTTCACACCTCGAAGTAACAGGTACAGATCGAACGGAGACGGTACTGCTCCGGTGGCGTTTTGCAGGAAACGCATTCGTGTTGCAATAGCTTCGTCGTTGGTGGCAACGAACCCACCGATGACATCGCTGTGCCCGCCCAGGTATTTCGTGGCCGAGTGCACGACGGCGTCGGCTCCGTGCGCGATTGGGTTCTGCAGGTACGGTGTGGCGAACGTGTTGTCGACCACTACTTTGGCGCCGTGAGCGTGAGCAATGTTGGCGATGGCCTCGATGTCAAAACAGGTGAGTAGGGGATTGGTTGGTGTCTCGAGCCACAACACCTTGGCTGCTGCAGGAAAGTTCTGGTTCAGCGCATCGGTGTCGGTGAGGTCGAATGCCCACCACGGGTGACCCATAGGTTTGAAGATCTTGTCGATCAAGCGGAAGGTGCCGCCGTACGCATCGTTGCCAAGAATGACACCATCGCCGGTGCCCAGCATGGTGCGCAGCAGCACGTCCTCGGCGGCCAAACCGCTAGCGAAGGAGAACCCATGGGTGGCACCTTCTAACGAGGCGAGGCAGGTCTCCACCGCAGTTCGCATGGGGTTGCCGGATCGGGAGTATTCGAAGCCCCCTTCGCGCAGTCCGCCGACGCCATCTTGTGCAAACGTCGTGGCCAAGCTGATGGGCGGCACCACGGCGCCTGTGCGCGGATCAGGTTCTTGCCCGGTGTGAATAGCCCGTGTTTCAAACGACCATCCGGCTTGTTCTTCGAATTCACCCATGCCCGAGGGTATCCCCGATGGCTAAGGTTCACAGCCATTCAGTTCCTGGCGTGTTTCGATGATGTCGTTGGTGCTGGCTACCGCCGATCGTCGCACCGAGCAAGGCCTTTCCAATAAGGGACATTCTCCGCTGCTCAAACGATTCGTCGCACGAGAAATCTGCCGCCTCCCAACACCGCACAAATCGACATGAACAATTCCTAACGCCACTTGACAAGATATAGGACCTTCAGCGCAGCAGATGACTCGTTCTTCGCTACGACCAAAGGAGGCTCATCGACCGGTACTATTGGAACAATCCCCAAATACCTCGTCTCCACCTTTTCAACTGGATCGACACGTGGTACGCTGAGAAAAGTAAGCACGCAGACATTCAGATTCGTTCACACCGATCACACCGTTTTTTGGTTAACAATCGCAGACCCTTGAATCCGGGGTGAGCTCTAGGGCTATGTCAGGAACATTAATGCCCGGTGGAAAAGACTGATGTTTTTGGGTTTTGCTACCTCGCCCACACGGCCTATATGAATCCTCGGTGCCCAGCGCTGTGAAGCACTGCCGGTGTTTTCCAATGTCATGCGGCGCTTCGTGAAGCCGTTGGCCATCGTGACTTTGTTGGTTGTTGTGGCAAGAGAAAAGAGAGCCCAGCAACATGAGTCCCGACAGCGAAACCAACGGACCCAACAAAAAAGACTTGAGCCTTCTTGAAGAAATTCTTAGCGATGCAAATCGAATAGTAAGGCTACTTCGACTTCCCTCAAATCAGCATTCCCTCTATGATGACGTAGTCCAGGACACAATGATTGTCGTCCTTCGGAACATCGACATGCTCCGAACGTTTGAGCCTGACCGTCGCCGAGCATGGGTTTATGGCACCATGTTCTTGGTGGCTCGAAACACTCAGCGATCAGAGTTTCGGCGTACTGCGGCCTGGGTGCGGCTCCGAGATGCTTTCCATCACGAGACGGTGGGCCGCTATTTTGATCAAGCCGTGGATGATCAAGCTGAACGATTACTTGCGGCTTTACAACTATTAGATGAACTTGACCGGCAGTTGTTAGTCGGGCGAATCTGGGCTGGCTTCTCGGTCGCAGAGTTAGCGAAGCAACACAACCTTACGACGAGAGTGATCTATTACCGCACGAATCGCGCTCGCCAGACTGCCCGAAATTACTTCATGAAAAATATCTTGACGAGTGGTGAAAATGGAGCCTTGCCGGACATGTATAGGGGAGAACAAGGAGAACCTTCGAGAGCAGAACCGGAAGGCTCCGACAACCCCCGAAATTCCATGTAGCCACTAGGAGAATTGATCATGATTAAGAAGCTGTTGAACAACAACCGATCGAGGTTCGCCAATCCGATTCAAATCCTCGCAGTGACTGCAATTGTTACAGTCGCAACGACAACTATGGTCGCAGTTGCACCTTCCGCTGGGGCAGCGTCAGTAACGGGGCCAAGCTTCAATCAGTGCAACGGTCAATGGTGGTCGCAGGACGTCTGCAAATACAATCAGACCAGCACACTCGTCATCGGTGGAACCTTGTACATGTACGCAAAGGGAGCCACCGCATCAGGTGCCTGTGATCCGAGCAACGATACCTTGTGGATCGAGTCGGACGGCAACCGAATCTTCAGGACGGGCGTAGCGATTGCTGGGTACGGCGGAGCTGGCCGTTGGACTAACTGCGAAATGCCCGCAGGGGCACAATGGATGGCCTCTCGCGCCCTTGATTCTGGAACCTTGCTGATTAACTATTTCTTTAGTTATTCGGTAAACGGATCAGTCAGATCCGCTGCCACAAACGGCGCTTGGACGATCAATCCATGAGCAACTGAATGAAAACAAAGTCTCCTTCAATCGTCGTCATCAGCTTGCTGAGTTTTTGTTTCCTCTCTAGCTGCGGTCGAACACCATCTCCGACAGGCGACAGCGCGCTGGAAGTAGCCCTGGGAGGAGCCGCGTTGGAGAACGCAAGCAATGCGTCAGAGATAGAGAACTTTGTTGCGTCTTGTATGAAGCAACAGGGTTTCACTTACAAGCCTTACGTGATGCCGGCGCAACCAGTGAGGACACTTGACCAAGTGACCGCGGAGGGGTTCGGTATAACGATCGACTCAAGATCTAGACCTCGACAGCTGGATCCAAATCAAATCTATTTCGATAGTCTTTCAACAGCCGAAGCTAATCGCTTCACTCTGACCTTGAGCGGCCTTCAGGACGCCAAATTTCTTCGGGACGCCGGCTGCAGAGGGGCGGCGCAAAGTCGCTATCTTCCGGAGCCCGAGTTTGCGATTCAGATCAACGCTCTTCTCGACGCTATGGACAAGGAACTGCGGAGAGATCCTCAGTACGTCCTTTCTATGTCGGTGTACAAGTCTTGTATGGGCACCAAGGGCTTCAAAAACAAGGATGGAGCAACCCTCAGAGCTGAGTTCGCAAAGGCCGTTGATCGCGGCGAACCCTTGTCGGATTTGCAAAACGCCGAGCGGAGCGCCGCAAGAGCAGACTTTGAATGCCAGTCTGAACACGACAAAGCCGTCCGGAAAGCTCGTGCAAAGTATGAAAGTGATTTCCTACGGCAGAACGCAGAAATAGTCGAACAAGCGATGAAAGGTCGGTTAGGGAGGTAACCGGATCTTTCCGCTATCGAGCTCTGCGAGTCGCTCCTAGCCTCGCAGATGTCGCAAGACATCGGCGCGCGACAAGACACTAAACGGGCGCCCGCCTTTCAATACCATCACGGCGTTGGCGTCTTCCAACACGGCAACGACGTCTTCGATTGACTGGCCGATGCCGACCGTTGGAAGCTTCGCTCCCATCACCAAGCCGACTGGCTTCGCCAGCGCTGAGGGATCATTGACAGCCAGGTGCATCAATTGCAATTCGTTGACGGACCCGGTCACCTCGGCGTTGGCAAACGGTGCTTCGTTCTTGATGACGGCAATTTGGCTGACCTCGTGCTGACGCATCAAGTCGATCGCATCGCTCACCGGTTGCTCGGGATTCACATACAACAGCGCTGGTGTCTCGTCAGCAGCATGCGGCCCACCATCAAGCACGGCGCCAACCGTCACCCCGGTCTTGTGCAGAAATCCGAACGAATACATCCACTGGTCGTTGAACTCGCGTCCCAAATAGCCCCGGCCAGAATCTGGCACCACAATGACCATCAGATGCTCCGGCCCCAGGTTGTGTTCCTTCGCATGACGCAATGCAGCGGACACTGCGCTCCCGCCCGACCCTCCAACCAAGATGCCCTCGGTGCGGGCCAACTCCCGAGCCATCAAAAAGCTGTCCTGATCGGAGATGGCGTAGGCGTGATCGATAATGTCAAGGTCGATAGTGGTGGGGAAGAAATCCTCGCCGATGCCCTCAACCAAATACGGCCGACCCGATCCGCCGGTGTATACCGAGCTTTCCGAATCCGCCCCGATCATCTGTACACCTGGATTCTGCGACTTTAGATAGCGCGCCGTTCCGGTGAGCGTTCCGCCCGTGCCCATGCCGGCCACAAAGTGCGTAACGGTGCCTGCCGTCTGCCGCCAAATCTCTGGGCCGGTGGTGCGCTCGTGAGCTAAGGGATTGTTGGGGTTGTCATATTGATTGGGCCGAAACGCGCCGGGAATCTCTCGACTAAGCCGTTCCGCGGTCGAGTAGTAGCTGGCCGGATCCTCAGGCGCAACCGACACCGGGCACACCACCACCTCAGCACCATATGCGCGCAGAAGATCGATCTTGCTGGGGCCAACTTTGTCAGTGCAGACAAACACACACTTGTACCCACGTTGTGCAGCAACAATGGCCAGCCCCACACCGGTGTTGCCTGATGTTGGTTCCACGATGGTGCCGCCTGGCTGAATCAAACCTTCGCGTTCTGCTGCGTCGATCATCGAAATGGCGATGCGGTCCTTCGCTGATCCACCCGGGTTCAATGGTTCCATCTTGATGGCGATGGTGGCGGTCACGCCGTGCGCGGCGGCCAAGCGCTTGACCTTCACGATCGGCGTGTTACCCACCAGGTCAAGAATCGATTCAGCGATGTCGGGAGTGTTGTCGTGACCATCTTCCATGGGGGCAACCTAGCCCGAGCGGATGCAAATCGAAACTGGCGTCTACTAGAACTGAGAGATGTCTACCTTGCGCGGCTCACGCCCCATC
>JANMEI010000441.1:0-1626 GCA_031376865.1 Acidimicrobiia bacterium
CCAAGCCGGAAAAGGGCGACTGGAACGGTGCCGGCGCACACACCAACTTCTCGACCAAGGCAATGCGTGAAGATGGCGGCTATAAGGTCATCGAGAAGGCATGCGTTGCACTTGGTAAAAAGGTTATGGAGCACGTCACCAACTACGGCCACGACATCGAAAGCCGCTTGACTGGCAAGCATGAGACCGCCCCATGGAACAAGTACAGCTACGGCGTGTCTGACCGTGGTGCATCGGTTCGTATCCCATGGCAGGTTCCCATCGAAGGCAAGGGCTACCTCGAAGATCGTCGCCCGAACGCCAACATGGATCCGTACTTGGTCTGCCGACTGTTGACCGACACCTGCTGCTCAGCGCTGGCCTAGCAAGAAAAGTTGCCCGTAACTCTGCGGGCTAGCTGAAGAAGAACTGAAGGAACAACCCCGCCATCACCGGCGGGGTTGTTTCGCGTTGGCACAACCAACCACCTGCCAACTCCGGATGTAACAAAACAGACTGGCCGTGACATGTGAAGGGTATGGACGATCACGAAGAGTTCAGGCAGGCGTTCGCTTCGAACTACACCGACCTTCAACTCTATGTATTGCGACGAGCGCCAGCTGCGGACTGCCAAGGAATCGTGTCCGACGCATTTCTCACGGCGTGGACGAAATGGTCATCGCGGCCGAAGCGAGTTGAAGAAGTCCGTCCATGGCTGTTTGGGATTACGCACAACACCCTACGAAACGTTCAACGGCGAGAACGACAAAGACCGGACCACGAACTTCATCTAGCGCCAAACGAAGTCGCGGACGGTACATCGACTCTGGCTGGACAAGTCCAAGTGCGTAACGCACTTTCGCAACTTCCCGAGGCTGACCGAGAAATTTTGCGTCTCGCAGCTTGGGAGCAACTCACAACACGCGAGCTGGCGATCGCTCTCGACATTTCCGAGACCGCAGCAAGGGTTCGCCTTCATCGGGCGCGCCGACGCTTTGAAAACCTGTTTACGAAACCGCAAGCGTTGGACCTTTCGAACGCTACAACATCAGCTAAGTGCACATATCTTTAAGGAGACTTCGATGAAAAACACGACTGAATTGATTCGTTGGGCCGATCCCGCGGATCACCACCTTGTGATCCGTGGAACGGATGCTCGGGCGGTTGCGATGATTGAGCGCATCCTCACTCAACCAGTTGCAGAGGGGTCTACTCGTTTCACTACAAACCAGTCATCGCGCCGAACGTTTATCGCTGGGTCAGCAGTTGCTGGTGCAGCAGCGCTTTTTGCATTGTTCCAACCGTTGGCTGGCGCGCCCTCGGCCAGCGCCAGTGTGCGTTCTGCGGTCGACAAATCGATCGCTGCGTCATCGGGCCGAGCCATGGTGCGTATCGAAGGATCGTCTCAGCGAGCCAGCTCTGCGAACGTAGTCGGCAACGATCCTGCATTGGTAGGCCAACCGTTTGTTGGCACCATCAATATTGCGTGGTCGGGTCGAAATGAAAGCTATGACCACGACTCTTCTGAGATCGGCAAGTGGTCCATTCGCGTGATCGATGGCACGACGTACCTGTCGAACAACGGGGGACCGTGGACTGAAGCACGGCCCGAACAGTCGTACCAAGCTGGGCTTGCCGGATCTGCTG
>JANMEI010000475.1:0-3974 GCA_031376865.1 Acidimicrobiia bacterium
ACGATGAGACCACGTTGCCCCTTGCCAATGGGCGACACCAAGTCGACAATGCGACTGACCATGTTGCCCGGCTGACCTGGTTGTTCCAGATTCAACTTCACGTCGGGGAACAACGGGGTGAGGTCTTCAAACTTCGGTCGCATCGCAGCAACCTCGGGGCTATGACCATTGACCTTGTCGATCCGGACGATCGCCGGGAACTTCTCTTGAGCGGTAGCTGGTCGGTGTGCTCCGGTGACAATGTCGCCGCGACGGAGACCAAGTTGCTTCACACGGTTAACCGGCACATAGACATCGTCGGCAGTTGGCAGATAGCCCTTGGCCCGGATATAGCCAAAGCCCTGATCGGCCAAGTCGAGAACGCCGCTGATATCGATCAGTTCGCCGTCATAGGACTCGCTGATGCGATCTGCTGCAGCATCACGCTCTGGTGATACCTGCTGCTGAGCACGATCGCGTCCACGTCGACGCCGATTGCGTTTGCCGCCAGCGCTATCCCATTCTTTGTCATTGTTGGCCCAACCGCCACCCTGTCCACCTTGCGGCTTGTTCTGCCCCTGAAACGCAGGACGTTCGCCACGATCAGGACGGGGCCCACGTTCAGGACGCTCACCACGCTCAGGACGCGGCCCGCGATCAGGACGCTCACCGCGGTCGGGCCGATCGGCACGCTCAGGTCGTTCAGCACGGTCACCTTCAACACGGTCAGGTCGAGGACCACGTTCAGGACGATCGCCACGCTCAGGACGATCGCCGCGGTTGCGATCACGATTGCGATCAAAGCGCTCACGTGGAGGTCGGTCCTCAGTTGTGGCGCCGTCGGTCAGCTCGTCTGGTGTGCGCACTACAACATCTCCGGCACTTGCCTGTCGCTTTGAGAGCACCTCGAACTCATCGTCGACGGACCCGTTGGAGCTGCTGTCGTCGGGAGAAGCGAATGGATCAAACAGACTTGCGCCTGCACTAGCTGGCGACCGACGAGGGGCACGAGCAGCGCGACTTGGTGCTGCTGGTGTTTCAGTCGGCTCGGCAGATTCCGCTTCAGCCGGGGCTGCCTTGCTCTTTGCGATCCGCCCCCGCGGCTTCGCCGGTGATGGAGCCGGGGCTGGAGACGCGGCTCCCGCCTCAACGCCAGATCCTTTCAAGATCTGATCGATGAGCGTTTCTTTTTTGGCACGTGCGCCGGCTTTGAGACCGAGCGCTGAAGCAATGGTGGCCAACTCGTCGCGCTCTTTGCGTTCGAGTACTGACCGTTCCAGGGCCATTCCTGACATCTGTCCTCCGCGGGCAAGTGCCCGAGCCCGCTCTACAGCGGGAAATTGTTGGTGGGGTGGGGTGCGTATCGACCGCTATCTGCCTGCGACTTCGGCGAAGAACAACTCTTCGAGAAGAAACAACACAGAGCGGCGGCCCTCCGCCGGCCTTGCCTGCCAGCACTCCAGAAGTACGAAACCCGAGGAAGAACCAAACAAACGAGGGAGACCTGGCGGCTGCAACAGCATCACCAGATATGCACACCATACCGGCTTTGCAGAACATTTCCAACCAAACCCGCAATTGTCCGCGAATTTGATTGTCGATTGACCCTGTTTGTACCCAAACTTGGACGTTCTCAGGCGCAACACGTCTCACGTTGACGCTGGCACTCCAGCACTGGTTGCGCCTTGCAGGAAAGGTTGCATCGAGCAGCCTGCCGTATGCAACCTGTCCTGCTTTCTGCAACCTCTGAGCTGGCTAACTCGAAAATGCTGCGAGCACGTCGGCAAACGCCTTCATTTGGCCGCCACTCGTCGCACTGGGAACCAGGATCGGCGTTACTCCTTGATCCATCCACTTTCCGACACCGTCGCGAACCTGAGCGGCCGAGCCAGACAACGTGACGTCATCGAGCCAGCGATCGGTCATCAAGGTCTGCACACGGTCACGATCCTTAGCGGCCAGCGCGTCTTCAATCGCCACCATCTCGTCCTCGAACCCTGCCGCTTTCCAATAGTTGCGATAGTTGGGTAGCTGAACATATCCAGTCATCGTGCGGCGATGAACAGCGCGGGCCGCATCGACATCGTCATCAATCACGGTAGGCAACATGTTGCCTACGAAGAACCCGTCGCGCTGCACACGGGTTGCCTGGGCGCCAATCGCCGACAATGACGCGTTGGCCCATACCGCTCCGTCACTGATCTCGGCCGAAAGGTCAAGCATTTTGTCGCGCAAGGTTGCAAGCACGAGCGGCGGCAAGGCACCGCTGGCCTTCTCATTTGCTCGCATTGCCTCAACGTACGTACGCATATCAGTAAGAGGCTTTCCGACGCTGGCGCCTAACTGCTTGTGAATAGGCCCGTGGCTGACGCCCAGTCCGAGGTGGAAGCGACCGCCGCTCAGTTCGTGCAGGAATCCTGCGTGATTGCCAAGGTCGACTGCGTGCCGAAGATAGATCGGTTGAATGGCAGTACCAAACTGAATCGTGTTGGTAACCCTGGCAATCTCCTGACACAACGCCATGCAGTCGCCGTAGCTGGGGCACCAAATACCCGAGAACCCTCGCCGCTCGATCTCGGCAGCAAGTTCAATTGTTTGGGCGCGCCGACCGGGCACCGCAATCATCGATATGGCTGGCATCGAGGCAGGTATGACAATAGACATACATGTGAACGTAAGGCATCAAGTCCTCCAGTTGCCAACCCTCCGAATTGTTCGTTCTCCAAAATTGCGCAATTGTGAAACCATTAGCTATGTCACAAAACAACAATTTCGCAGATCTTGCCGCGTCGCTTGTTCAGCTGGAAAGACCCCTTGTCATTGCTGTTGACGGCCGCAGCGCTTCAGGAAAATCAACGTTTGCGCAGCACCTTGCACAAGAGATGAACTGCCCGACCGTACACACGGACGACATCGCATGGAATCACAGCTTTTTTGACTGGTGGCCGCTCTTGATTGACAACGTTCTCAAACCACTTTTGGCAGGACACAACGTCGGTTGGAAACCAGCCGCATGGACTGAACATGGTCGGGATGGGATGATCGAGATCGCTGCTGGCCCGGCCCTTCTGATTGAGGGAGTAGGAAGTAGCCGTCAAGAACTCACCGAGTGGATAAACATTGTTATTTGGATCGAAACTTCGGCATCACTTGCTGAACAACGTGGGTTGGTTCGAGACGGACCGGAGGCTCGAGAATTTTGGTTCGAATGGCAACGAACCGAGCGCTCTTTTTTGGCAAACGATCGACCGTGGGAGCGCGCAACAGTGGTGGTTGATGGCAACTCCGATGAACTCAGTTACTGGCTGCGGACCACTTGGCCATCACCGGCCAGCTCAGGATGATTGCGCCGGGGCCGACAAACATTTCCAAGGCTTCCACCAGGGGCGACTCGTGCTGGGTCACCAAGTTGCGCACCGAACCCGATGGCAACGCAACAGTGGCGAGCACGTCAGCTCCGATGGACTCGGGCATCGGAGCTGACGTGCGACCCGCATGAACGAGCACTACCTCGTCGACCGTTTCGCGAAGAAAGGTCAGGTGATCCTCGCCTATGGACACCCACGGGTATCCACCCCGTCGTATCGCAACTGAGTTGTTCCGAGCCGAGGTCAGCGATTGGTAGTAGCTCAACGTCTCGAGGTCCCACTGTTGTACGTCATCCCAGGGAATGGGTGATCGGGATTGATGGGAATGTTTGCCCGACAAACCAATTTCGTCGCCTTGAAAAATGGAGGGTGTCCCCGGCATCGTTATGAGTAGCGCTGCGCCAACATGATGCAGTTGTCGGTTACCACCCACGAGTGATCGAAATCGCACAGAGTCATGACTTCCCAGCAACGTCATGTTGGAACACCGTGAGCGCCATGAGATGGACGCCGCAAACTCGGTCATTGTTTCAGCCACTACCTCGCCACCCATCGGGCGGAGCACCTGCGGGTCAGCGTCTTGGGGGCCGGGTGGAAACCACGAACCTAACCACCCGCAAACCGGGT
>JANMEI010000502.1:0-1340 GCA_031376865.1 Acidimicrobiia bacterium
CGATCGCGCCAATCACGGCGAGCCCGGCGGAGATCCGAAACCCAGCGAAGATGGCAGGCGAAGCGGCCGGGAGTTGCAACTTCACCAATCGAGTGAATCGGCTTGCCTTATGGAGCGTGAACAGGTCGTGGAAGCCCTTATCCACCCCGCTGATGCCAAACAACGTATTGGAGATAATGGGGAAGATGGTGATCACCACGGTGACAAACACTCGCGGCGCCATGCTGTAGCCCATGATGGCGCCAATCAGCGGGGCCACCGTGAGGATAGGTATCGCTTGCAACGCGACCAGATAGGGCCAAAACGAAATCTCAAGCCACTTTGCGAGCGACATGGTGATGGCCATCATGACGCCCAAGAAGATGGCAATCCCGAGACCCAACACAGCGACTCGGATGTCGAGCCAGGTTGACTCGACAATCTCCTTTCGAACCTTCGCGTTACCAAGTCCTTCGGTGATGATTTCATGCGGAGGTGGGACCAAGAATCGTTTGTTCTTAGACAACAAACTGCGCCCCCCGTACCATCCCGCTAACACCAATCCAAAAACCACGACCGGACCAATGATCTTGATCGCCTGAAATGCCTCTTTTGGGGCGACCGGCGCATCTCGTTCTTGCAGCTGGGGGGTGACCGTGAGATCCACCACCGAGTGTTGAGGAGCAGATTGGATAATGGTCACTGCGCTGCCTGTTCCGAGACGTGTGCCGATGGGATCGTTGTGGGCAAAGCAGAAGGTGTGACTTTGCCATAAGCGTTGTGAAGGGCATCGTTGACTGCGCCGGTGAGGCGAGCAAACTCTGGCGTATACCGAATGGATTCTGTTCGCGGGTACTCAAAGGGGATATCAAACGATGCGATCAACCGACCTGGACGAGCAGACATAACTAACACTCTGGTGGAGAGGTATACCGCTTCGGAAATCGAGTGGGTGATGAACAGCCCGGCAAACTGGTTGCGGACAAACAATTGCATCAGTTCGGTGTTCAGGCGGTCACGCGTGATCTCGTCGATCGCACCGAAAGGTTCGTCAAACAAGAACACTTTTGGATTCAAAGTCAGCGACCTAGCCAGCGAGGCGCGCATTTTCATGCCGCCCGAGAGCGACTTTGGGTATTTCTTTTCGAAGCCCTTTAACCCCACAAGTTCAATGGCTTCGGTTGCCAGTTTGCTGACTTGATCTTTCGGCAGGTGGTGCAACTCAGCGAACAGTTCGACATTGCGCTGCACGGTTCGGAACGGCAGCAACGTGGCGTCCTGAAACACGTACCCGATCGACTCGCGATCGACCTTGATCGTGCCGCTCGAAATGGTCATGAGCTCGGACGCCATCTTGAGCA
>JANMEI010000538.1:0-9255 GCA_031376865.1 Acidimicrobiia bacterium
GCATCGCCCGCATTCACGCTGGCCGCGAAGCCCTTGGTGCTGCCGCCGTTGGCATTGTGCTGGCCATTCTCGCTCCACGACTGATGGTGTGGCTCGCTCACCAACGAGTCACCATGGCCACGGCACTGCTCAGCCGCGGGGGAACTGCGCAACTTGAAGCGCGAGTTGAGGCGCTCACCACCAGCCGAACGGCGTTGGTTGACGCGGTGGATGAGGAACGGCGGCGAATTGAACGCGACCTCCACGATGGGGCGCAGCAGCGTTTGGTGGCAGTGGCGATGAACCTCGGAATGGCGAAAGGTAAACTGAGCAAGATCGAAGGTATTTCACCAGAAGTACTTGAACTGATTGACAGTGCACATATGGAATCAAAACGAGCCATTTCCGAGCTTCGAGACGTGGCTCGCGGCGTGCATCCGGCCATTCTGGAAGACCGAGGATTGGGTCCTGCGTTGTCATCGTTAGCAGCGCGTTGCCCCGTACCGGTGCGACTCGATGTTCACGACACCAGTCGGTCCGGGCGATCAAGTGGTGAGCGCAGCGAACCCGGAGGGTCGACCGGCATCAGGTACGGTCGGTCAATCGAGGCAGTTGCGTATTACGTGGTCGCAGAATCGCTCACCAACATCGCCAAACACGCGCAAGCTTCGCGGGTCACCATCACCGTCACTCGAGTCGGCAACACCTTGCGTGTTGTGGTGTCTGACGACGGGATCGGTGGTGCCACCATCGGCGGCTCCGGTGGCCTTGGCGGCGGACTGGCGGGCTTACGCGATCGCATCACCGCTGTCGATGGATCGTTTGCGCTGTCATCGCCAATCGGTGGTCCCACCACGTTGACGACGGAGTTGCCATGCGGGTTGTGATCGCCGAAGATTCGGTTTTGCTGCGAGCGGGAATTGCACGTCTGCTTACCGATGCAGGAGCGGAAGTTGTTGCCGAGGTAGGTGATGGAGAACAGTTCCTGGTGGCTGCACGTCTCCACCGCCCCGACGTGTGCATCGTTGACGTACGGATGCCACCAACACACACCGATGAAGGAATCAAAGCCGCGTTGCTGGTCCGAAATGAACTGCCCGAAACTGGCGTGCTGGTGCTATCGCAGTACGTCGAAGAGCAGTATGCCGGCGAACTGTTGGCCACCGGTTCATCGGGAATCGGTTATCTGTTGAAGGATCGCGTTGCCGATGTCGATGAGTTTGTCGATGCTGTCACTCGTGTTGCTGCGGGTGGTGCTGCGCTTGACCCGGAAGTGGTCTCGCAGATCATGGTTCGGTCACGACAGCGAGACCCGTTGGCTCTCTTGACCGCTCGCGAACACGAAGTGCTTGGTCTCATGGCTGAGGGTCGATCCAACGCAGCCATTGCCCGTACACTGACGATTGGGGAAGGATCTGTCGAGAAGTACGTCAACGCCATCTTCTCAAAGTTGCTCTTAGAACAGCACGAGTCAGACAATCGTCGAGTGCTTGCTGTTCTCCAGTATTTGCGGGCCTGACGCAGTGACACTGAGTACGACATGACACTGAGTACGACATGATGCGGAGTACAGCATGGAAGGGAGCGGGAGCGATGCTGTTGATCACTGCGGTGAGTTACCAGTCCATCGTCACCCTCGATCTGGTTGCATATCGGAGCTCCAGCGCAGCCATTGCCGTTCCGCAAGGCAGCGACTCAATTCGGATCATCAATATTGAATCTGATGGCTCAGTCCGCTTCACCGGACGACGAGATGAATCCGCCGATATTGACATCACCCGAACGGTGACAAAGGGACTTCAAACACCGACGGTCACCACCTCGCGAAGCGGAAACACGCTGACGATCCGCGGCGATTGCTCGCTCTTGGCTACCGTGTGCGCCGTAAACTTCGACCTGAAGGTGCCAGCGAATATCCAAGTTGTCGCCCAGTCGAGCTCATCGAACATTCGAGTTCAAGGCATGCAAGCAAAAGTCGATGCAGAGAGCTTCGCCGGGGACGTGACCATCGTCGACTCGACAGGAGCAATTCGTGCGTACTCGTCAGCCGGATCGGTCACCCTGACCGGCGTTGCCGGGACCATCGACGCATTTTCCTCGGCTGGCTCGGTGACCGGAACTGACCTGCGCGCTCACGAAGTGGTTGCCCGATCGACGGCAGGGCGAGTTCGACTGCAATTCAAAGAGCCACCTTCATCGGTCGAAGCTCGCTCGACGGCCGATGACGTGGTGGTGGGATTGCCCCGCGGCAACGAAAAGTATCGAGTGACCACCAACGACAAGGCAGGGATTGAGGTACCGACAGACTCTGCCTCGACGCGCACCATCGCAGCCGAATCCACCGCTGGCTCAATCAGCGTGATCTACAACGACACCATCGAATAGGGGCCACGCTTCTAGCGACTACCGGCCAGCATTTCGCGGCCGATGAGCATGCGGCGAATCTCGTTGGTGCCCGCGCCGATGTCGTACAGCTTGGCGTCGCGCAACAGACGGCCGGTGGGGTATTCGTTGATGTAGCCGTTGCCCCCAAGCGACTGAATGGCTTCGAGAGCCACCTGGACGGCGGACTCCGAGCTATACAACAAACAGGCAGCAGCGTCCATACGAACATTGGCGCCAGCTTGCAAGCTGTTGGCCACCTGGTACGAGAAGCTTCGCGATGACTGTAAGCGCACGTACATATCGGCAAGCTTGCCTTGCATCAACTCGAACGTGCCGATGGGCTGCCCAAACTGTTGACGAGTAGACACATACGGAATGACCGAGTCAAACGCAGACGTCATGATGCCGATGGGACCACCCGAGAGAACGCACCGTTCAGAGTCAAGGCCCTTCATCAACACGTGTGCACCCAGGTTGACCTCGCCCAAAACATTTTCGTGCGGGATCTCGCAATCGTTGAACATCAACTCGCAGGTGTTTGACCCACGCATACCCAACTTGTCCAACTTCGGCCCCGTCGTGAAACCCTTCATGGCCTTCTCGACAATGAACGCCGTGACGCACTTGGAGCCCGCTTCTTTGTCGGCCGTGCGCATATAGACAATCAGCACATCGGCGTCGGGGCCGTTGGTGATCCACATCTTGTTGCCGTTGGCTACCCAGACCTCACCATGCTTCACGGCACGGCAACCCATTTGGCCGATGACGTCGCTGCCCGCGCCGGGCTCGCTCATGGCCAACGCGCCAACATGCTCGCCACTACACAACTTGGGGAGATACTTGTGGCGCTGTTCGTCGTTGCCGTTGAGGTACAGGTTGTTGACCAGCAGGTTGGAGTGCGCCCCGTATGACAAACCAACACTGGCCGATGCCCGAGAAATCTCTTCCATGGTGACCAGGTGGGCCAGGTAGCCAAGTCCTGACCCGCCGAACGCTTCGGGCACCGTGACACCCAGTGTGCCCAGGTCGCCGAACTTCTTCCACAGGTCAGCCGGAAATAGATTGTCTTTATCAATCGCTTCGGCGCGTGGTGCAATTTCAGCTTCGGCAAACTTGCGCACCACAGTGCGAAGTTCATCGATTTCTTCGCCCAATGACGGGGTGGGAATGGTGTAATCGTAGGTGCTCATACTGATACTCCCTGGTTCTATGCCGACGTGATGACGGCCAGAATGTCACCCTCTTGCACCAGGCCTTCGGGGGCGACGTTCACGGCGCTGACCACACCTGCACACGGAGCTTCAACGGGAATCTCCATCTTCATGGATTCCAAAATGAACAACACGTCACCTTCGCTGACCAGATCGCCAACAGCAACATGGACCTGCCACACGTTGGCAGCAAGTTCGGCAATAACGTTCATGAGGAGGCTCCTGTAGTTGGTGTTGAACTGCGGCGGGATACCTGAGACTAGAGCGATGTTTGGTATCCGGCTAACCCACCCTGATGGATTGGATTTGTTTGACAGGGACGTTGTACGTGATTTGGGAGTTGAGGTTCAAAGTTCGAGCAGATGCCACACACCCCCAAACACCCGAAGATCTTGACTCCTGTGTCGTGTGCGTGACAGAAGGTGTCGCCTTGTTACGTCACGATCGAAAGATGAAGACACACCGAATCATCACCGCCGCCATAGTTGGACTCTCGCTGATCGCTGGAGTTGGCCCCACAGCAAACGCCGCCAAAACAAAGAAGCCAGCGAAGACAAAAGCAAAGACGACAGCAAAGAAGTCCAGCAAGGCCGCTCCGACAACGAAACGGCCACCGCTTGGTTCGCGATCAAACCCGTTCCCTCTCAACACCACGGTCGAACACAAGGTGTACTACGACGACTCATATCGGTTGGTCATCAAGGGCACCAAAAAGCTGACCGTTGCCGACATCAAACCAGGCATCCCTGGCAAATTCGCAATAGCGGAGGGTATGGAACCTCTGCTGATCCTCAGCGAACTTACTTATTTGGGCCCGGCCAAGTCAGCAGATCTTGCCGCCACCGGAACTCTTGAGCTGGTCAATGATGCCGGGCGAACGTTCGGTACATACTCCGGAGACACCGAAGAGGGCGGAGAATGCTCGCAGTTTGGCGACTATCCCGGTAGCGGCATGCGCAACATGGTGCCCGGGGTACCACTCATCGATGCGCTGTGCGTCGTACTACCAACCTCGTCAATGAACAGTTCACTGCTGATCACTTTGCGCGGCTTGAGCGAGACCGGCGGCATCTGGTTCAAAACCGCTCCGTAGTCACTCCTACCTTGGGCGGACTGAAAGGAAGTTGCCTGTTGATGGCTTACATACGTTGTGAATAACTTTTCTTGGGCACGCTTGCCAGCAATGGTGGCATTCACCGCTGCTGTTCTCGTGGCTTTTCCTACCGTGCCGTCCGATGCCAAGACTCAGAACCCCAGTTTTTCCTGCTGGTGGACCGAGCCCTTCGCCGCATTTCGGCTCTCACCATCGGGTGCGGTATTCGACACGTTTGATTCGCCCGACGGTGGTGGTGATCCTCTCGAGGAAGTCACCGTTGTACAGGCCGGTTCGGGAGTCAATGTGACTGGCTACAGCAACGGCGAACTCGTTTCGGTGCAGATCCGAAAAGAAGCAGGAAGCGACGGGATGAGCGACCACACGACTGCCTATTCCGGCACGTGGGGCGGTCAGTGGGAGGGAGCCTGTGTCAAACACGGATCGGGCTCGATACCTCGAAACGTCATTGGCATTGCGGAAAACGATGAGCTCAACGTGCGAAGTGCTCCGTCAGCTCGGGCAAAGAAAATCGCATCGATTCCGTTCAGCGGATCAGCGTGGGTGTATCCGCAGACGAACACACGAGGTTGGTTAAAGGTCTCCGCTGCGGTGTACCCCGAGGCTGAATCGGGTCGCATCGTTGTCCGCAACGGCTGGGTCAACGCCAAGTTCGTGGCACGCTGAGTGTTCGGCTGCTGACTTGTCGGTCGACATCATTCCCATCTAGCTCGATTCCTATATAGGGCGGCGTTACACGGGAAACACGGCATGGCGCTTGTTGGGGCGGGGCCGAACCTTGTTCTTGGCCCGGGCAAACCGAGTGATCAACTCTGCTCGCAACGCTTCGGGTTCCACGATGGCGTCAATGATTAACTCCGACGCCAATCGAAGCAGATCAACATCTTCTTCGTATTCCGCGCGACGAGCGGCCACAAACGCAGCCCGTTCTCCATCGTCAACAATCTCCGCAATCTTGTTGGCATACACCGCATTCACGGCAGGCTCCGGACCCATCACGGCGATCTTCGCCATGGGCAGCGCAATAGTGGCTTCAGGACCAAACGCCGGGCCACACATCGCATACAGACCAGCCCCGTACGCCTTTCGTACCACCACGCAGATCTTCGGCACGGTCGCTTCGGACACTGCAGTGATCATCTTGGCGCCATGGCGAATGATGCCTTGCTTCTCAACTGCAGTGCCAACCATGAAGCCGGGCACATCAGAGAGGAACACCAACGGGATGCCATACGCATCGCAACACCAAATGAACCGAGCAGCTTTATCGGCGCTATCAACAAACAACACACCACACTGCATCGGGTTGTTGGCGACGATGCCAACCGTCTCGCCGTTCAGCCGCGCGAAGCCAACAATCAGTTCCTTGGCAAAGCCCTTCTTCACTTCCATGAACGACGCACCATCGACAATCGCATCGATGACCTTGTGCATGTCGTATGCCTGTCGTTCATTCTCGGGCACAATCGATCGCACGAACGGCTTTGCGTTGTCGACGGGAGCAACAGCGGGCACCGGGTCTTCCCACGTTGCAGGCATGTAGGAGAAGTAGCGCTTCGCCGTAGCCAACGCTTCTGCGTCGGTGCTGACCAAGAAGTCACCGCATCCGCTGATGGTGGTGTGCATTTTTGCACCACCCATTTCTTCCAGCGTGGTGATCTCACCGGTGACCGATTCGACCATGCGAGGCGACCCGAGATACATCGACGCGTTGCCTTCGACCATGATCACCACGTCGCAGAAGGCAGGAATGTACGCGCCACCTGCAGCGGATGGACCAAACAGACAGCAGATCTGCGGCACCATGCCCGACAACTGCACCTCGTTGTAAAAGATGCGGCCTGCACCACGGCGGCCGGGAAACAAGTCGACCTGATCCGTAATACGCGCACCGGCAGAGTCGATCAACCAAAAGATGGGCAGTCGATTGTGTAACGCCAACTCGGTTGATCGAATGATCTTCTCGACCGTGCGTGCTCCCCACGAACCCGCTTTGACAGTTGGATCGTTCGCCACAATGACAACAGTCCGTCCATCAACCGTTGCCGTGCCAGTCACCACACCATCGGCAGGCAAATCGCCACCAGGCGCTGACACGTTTGCCAACAAGCCATCTTCGACAAACGACTCTTCATCAACCAGCAAACGAATTCGTTCGCGCACAAACAACTTGTTTTGCCGTTCAAGTTTGGCGCCCTCCTTATGCAGGTTCCCCTGTTTTGCCCGATGCAGCGCATCGGCAATCTGCTGCGAGTTGTCCAAGTGGTCCGTGGATGGATTCTGCGTAGATGGATTCAACGTGCTCATACGATTGGGCCAATCTCTCGTTTTCGTCGGTACTCAAACACCAGCGAAGTTCGTTCATCAACGATCCCCGGGAAGGTGGCTATGCCATTCAAGATGATTTTGCGGAGGTGATCTGAATCGCGCACGGCAAGGTGGATCTCGATGTCGGTATCGCCCGATAGCAACATCACCGAGATCGTTTCCGGCATCTTCCACACCTGGTCAATAAACCGCTCGATGACGTCGGGGGTTTTGGGTGACAACCGGACCGAATGAATGGCCTGCAGCGTGCGGCCCAACTCGTTCAGGTTGACGTCGGCGTGATACCCGACGATGACGCCGCGGTTCTGCAGAGACCGCACTCGTTCCAAACAGGTTGAAGGGGCAATGCCCAGTTGATCTGCCATGGATTTAATGGTTTGGCGAGCATCGCGTTGCAGTAGGGCGATGAGAGCTCGGTCGGTTCGGTCGATCATCGGGCGATCGAGTGGTGAGCGAAGCGAACCCGAAGGGTCGGCCGACAGTTGTTTCGGGCGAGGTCGCAATGGCCGACGAATATTCGGCTGTGACTGATGGGACCCGTCATATGGCTCGATGGTAGCCCGACGGCACTACGATTTCTTCGTGGACCCTGAAATCATCGCCGGTCGTACTGCCCCGCCAACCGAAGAGGCTGTCCGCGAGGTGCTTCGTGGCGTCATTGACCCCGAGTTACACGCCGACATTGTCGAACTCGAAATGGTGCAACGTATTTCGGTCTCACCGCTTGGTCACGTCGAAATTGTGATCGCCCTCACCATCGCTGGGTGTCCGCTTCGGGGCCAGATCAAACGCGACACCGAATCTCGCGTCGCTTCCATCCCCGGCGTCACCGACGTGTTGATTTCCTTCGGCGAACTCACTGCCGCACAGCGATCCAACGTGATGGCCCGGGCCCGTTTGAAGGCCAGTCAAAACGCACCCGATACCGAGATCGCGGCCACCACCCGAGTCCTCGCCATCGCATCGGGCAAAGGTGGTGTCGGCAAATCCAGCGTCACGGCCAACTTGGCTGCGGCCTTAGCCAACCTTGGATTTCACGTTGGCGTACTCGACGCCGACATCTGGGGATTCTCAATCCCGCGCATGTTGGGCATGGAAGGACGCCTAGGTGGCGAAGGCGGCAAGATCGAACCAAGCACTCGCGCCATTGGCGACAAGGGCGGCGTGTTGAAGGTTGTGTCGATGGGCTTCTTGGTCGACGACGAAGACAAGGCAATCATGTGGCGCGGCCTGCTGCTCGCAAAGGCTGTTGAAGAGTTCTTGACGAAAGTTCGCTGGGGCGAGCTTGACTATCTCCTCATCGACATGCCTCCAGGCACCGGTGACGTACAAATGGCACTTGGTCGCTTGCTACCCCGCGCCGAAATGTTGATCGTCACTACTCCTGCGCTTGCCGCGCAGAAGGTAGCTATCCGCGTGGCCGACATGGCACGCCGCGGCTATCTACGTGTCGCTGGTGTGATCGAAAACATGAGTTGGTTCGTGGACCCACAAGGTCAACGACACGAGCTGTTCGGTTCCGGTGGTGGCTCACGTCTCGCCGCAGAAACCAACACACCGCTGCTGGCCCAAATCCCTATCGAACCTGCCGTGTCGCACGGTGGCGATGTCGGAGAGCCCGCCGCACTCAGCCTGACCGAGCCCGTCGCGCTGGCATTTGCCGAGCTGGCTCAACGCATCACCACCAGCATTGCTCCGCCCATTGACATGCAGGGCTGCAGTGCTCGATTGCTTCAAGCCCTCGATGCCGCCGTTGCACTTGATGGTGCGCCTAACGTTGCACCTGAACGCGAACTTGACGGTGAGCTTGGAAATCGAGCAACAACAGCTGCCACCAGTGTTGGCACGGTAACCGCCACCAGCAACATGAGCCACGGCAACTGAAAACGCGCTCCAGGCTGCAGCAGCACCCAACCAAGGCCGACACCGGCAACTGCTCCCAACACCGACGCTGAACCAACATGCGCGGTGGCGTCCTGGTTGATTGATCGAGCCAAAAACGCCGGACCAATCGCAGCCGACCGCGACGACAACAGCAACCGGCGACGTTCATCAGCCCATCGCCAGACCAAAACCCCAGCAGCAAACACATCGAACAACATCACCGTTAACAGCACGTAACGCAGAAACTCTTCACTCGTTTCGAGCGGACGAATGGTCGAAAACACCGAAACAGTTCCGACCGTTCGACCGAGCAGTGCGGCTCCAAGCTCGCGTTGCAACTTCGACAAAGACGAC
>JANMEI010000613.1:0-9023 GCA_031376865.1 Acidimicrobiia bacterium
CCAATCCGGCTTCGACTCGGTGATGGTGATGGATCACTTCTACCAGCTACCCGCGCTCGGCGATCCCGACCAATTCATGATCGAGGCCTACACCCTGCTTTCTGCCCTGGCTCAACACACCACTACCGTCAAGTTAGGCGCATTAGTAACGGGCAATACCTATCGAAATCCCGCAGTGCTGGCCAAGATAGTTACCGCACTTGACGTGGTGTCGGGAGGTCGCGCCATGTGCAATCTTGGGGCCGGCTGGTTTGAACGTGAACATACAGATTTTGGAATCGACTTTGACACCTTCACAACGCGTTTCGAAAAGCTGGAAGAGTCGATACAGATCATTCAGGGCATGTTGCGCTGCGAACAGCCGTCACTCGTTGGAAAGCACTACACGGTCAACCAGGTGATCAACAATCCCACGCCGCTGAGCACCATTCCGCTCATGGTTGGTGGTGGTGGCGAGCAGAAGACCCTTCGCATGGTTGCTCAATATGCTGACTTAGGAAACCTCACGTGCGGAAAAGCTGAAGTTCCCCGCAAGGTCGAGGCACTTGCAGAACACTGCGAACGGCTGGGGCGAAACCGCAGCGAAATCACCCTGTCGTGGTTACGACGCGCCCTGATCGCACCAACCATGGAGCAGGCGCGTGCTGAAATGGGCTCGTTTTTAGATCCACGCGGGCTGAACTATTCGGCCATGGACAGCGAGACCCAAGAACGCATCGAAGCAGATTGGGTGTTCGGCGATCCCGACACCGTTGGCGAGATACTGGAAAACGATCGTTCGCTTGGTATCGATGGATACGTCTTGAGTCTTGTGGCGAATGGACACAACCCCGACCGGGTGGCACTGCTGGGCACCACCGCTTCGGCAGCAATGGGCAGCGTTTAGCGACTCGTTACGCACAATTGGCCCCGGAGCTGAGAATTCTCACTAAGGTTGGCAACATCACGTTTGTAGCCTCAGCTGCAGACCCTGGAATTGGGAACTTTCCCCAGTCTCAGCAGTGATAATCCCCCCAAGGAGTTGACTCGATGGTTCTACGTTCGGTCTTCGCAACACCCGTAGCTGTTTCGTTTTCTGTTCAATACGGACGGAGGGTGCGATGAGAACCGTTCGGTCGCACCGCCTCGCGTTTGGAACTGGCGCACTTGTGTTGTCCACCTTATTTCTCCTCCAGACGACCACTGCAGATGCGCGGCGTAAACGACCCCGCCGCACCACCACCTTGGTGACCACCACGCAGCCGGCAACAACGAAACCAACTACAACTCGGCCGCTAACCACCCTTGCCGCCACCACTCTTGCGCCGACTACTTCCGCCGCGACAACTGCGGCACCCACCACAGTTCGCTCCACCACCACTCCCGCCACCACTCCCGCCACCACAACGCGACCAACGACAACCGTTCCGGCGACAGTTGCACCCACCACCGCAGCTGCGACGACGACAGCGCCGACGACGCAGCCTCCGACACCCGGTGGTCCTCGTTCACCCAAGCCATTCCCAATTTCACCTAAGCCGTTCAACTGGGTCTCGTCTAACTTTGCTGCCCCGTTTGTACCCGTCACTTCTGCAAGCACTCAAGTAAGTGGACTTATTGCTCCGGATTGGCGCGACGGCTCACAGTTCTCTGATGCGACAGTGGTGTATAGCAGCACCGGTGGTCGGGGCGGCGGCACCGCGCAACGAATGAACGTCACCTCGGTCACCACCGGCCAAGCTCAGGTCTCGCACGAACTTGGCATGGTTGCCGGTTGGCGTTACGAAGTCACCGCCTGGGTCAAAGGAACCGGTCACATTCAAGTTGCGTTGCAAGAAGGACCGGCGCCCTATGCACTGTACGGCGACACTGCGGTGCTGCTCAGTAACGAGTGGCAACCAATCCGGCTCACGGGGCTCATCACGGGGACCAACAGCGGCAATCTGTTTATTGCTGCATCGAGCGTCGCCGACGTCAGTTTCGACGACTTTGAAATCCGCGCAGTGCAGGCAACTCCTACACCAGCAACCGGAGCTCGGCTCACCGGCGACTCGTTCGGCATTCACGAAGGTCGAATTGCGTCAATGAAGTTGCGCAATCCGGGTCTCGAAGGGCCCGGTTACCTCGCCGGAAATGGAAAGAAGTTCCCGTCAGGCTCGGTCATCACGGGAAATGCCGCATCAGGCTGGGGTGATAACTCCTTCTTTACCGACGCCGATGCCCGCTACTCCCTCGACACCACCACCGTCCACGGGGGCTCCGCATCGCAACGTGTCGACGTTGATGCCTTTCGCAGCGGATGGGTCCAATTCGGCCAGTACATGGAAGTTCCTCGAAACAGCAAACTCCGCTTCTCACTGTGGGCCAAGGGAACATCGGGAGCTAAAGGACAAATTCAGATACGCAAATCGTTGCCTGACTACGACCCCATTGCGACGGTGGACTTCACCTACACCGGGCAGTGGCAACAGGTGTCAGTTGACGGCCCTGACACGCTCAAAGATGTTGGCGTATTCCTCAACACCACGGTGTTTGCAACAGGTACCTATTGGTTTGACGATGCTGCCCTTACTGAATTGAAATCCGGACAGGCGCCAGATTGGAAACCAGCACCCAGCGTTGGTGGAACCATGCGTTTGTGGGACACCAAGACCACCTGGGCAGATCTCGAACCGCAACGCGGCCAATGGGATTTCTCCCTACTTGATCGGTTCGTTCAATTGGCCGAAAGCCGTAACCAACAGGTTCTCTTGACCCTCGGTCAGTCCCCTGCGTGGGCAACCACGAACAACACGGTGTTGAGCTACTACGGACTGGGTTCGGTGTATGCGCCGAGTTCGATCGAGGATTGGCGCAACATGGTGAACGTGATCACTGCCCGCTATAAGGGTCGTATTGATGCATACGAAATCTGGAACGAGCCGAACGATCCAAACTTTGGTCGATTGACTATTGCTCAACTCCAGCAGCTCACCGAGGTTGCATCCAAGCAGATACGAGCCAACGATCCGGCCGCAACGGTGGTTGGCGCATCACCCTATTCCGCCGGCTACTTGAGTGATTACCTGGCTGCTGGCATGGCTGACTATGTCGACGTCATTGGCTATCACGCATACAACAACACCCCAGAAGCGATGCTCGCCGAGTTGTCGAATGTCCGCTACACGCTGGCCGACTTTGGTGTCACAAAGCCGCTCTGGCTTACCGAGGGCGGATCTGGCAACGAGAAACAGACCGAAACTGCAACGGCCGACGCGTTACTTCGTTGGACCTTGGTTTCAACTGCCAGTGGGATGCAACGCTCGTTCTGGTACACCTGGGGAGATGGCTTTAACATCTCGGGGGCAACGGTCAACACCGATACGTGGACTCCGAATGCCGCGTTTCGGGCCCTGGCTGACCTTCAGTTACGCCTGGCCGGTCGAACGTTGAGCAAGGTCACGGCTGACACTGCTACTGGTCGTTGGGTGATGGAGTTCACCAACGCTCAGGGCAATGTCCTCAAAGCCTCGTGGACCAACGGCGGCACGGCAGCAGCGCAGCCGGTTACTTGGTCGTAGAGCTTGCTGCCGGGACAAGCGTTAACGACACCGAGTTGATGCACCAACGTTCATCGGTGGGGACAGGAAACCCCTCACCGGTGAACACATGGCCGAGGTGCGATCCACAGTTCGCACACCGAGCTTCAACGCGTGGATACCCCAGAAGATGATCCTCGATCAGGACGACGGCATCATCTGCGGTCGGCGCATAAAACGACGGCCACCCGCACCCTGAATGAAACTTGGTATCACTGCGAAACAACTCGGCCCGACATGCTTTGCAGTGATACACACCGGTAGTTTCAGTGTCGGTGTACTCCCCTGTTCCGGGGCGCTCGGTTCCCGCGCGCCGCAAAACGTCATAGGACAGTGCATCAAGCCGTTGGCGGAGTTCTGCGTCATCGAGAGCAACTGGGTACGGCGTACCGTCAGGTTTTGTTCCGGTGATCTCGCCGCTCATAGTGGGTTCCTTTGCTGTTTCGGTTGGCTGGTGCGTTGGTTGGTTTGCTCGACACGTTACTGACCGACGAAGCTAAGTTCTGATCCATGAGCTACGCACAGGTCAACGGTCAAAAGATCTATTTCGAAGATACTGGCGGCGATGGTGCTCCGGTGATCTTGGGTCATGGGTTCCTCATGGATCACGAAATGTTTGCCCCGCAGGTCGCTGCGCTTCGTGACAACTACCGGGTGATCACCTGGGACGAGCGTGGATTTGGGCTGACCGAGTTCGATGGCCAGCCGTTTACCTACTGGGATTCAGCAAAGGATTGCCTGGGCCTACTCGATTATTTGGGTATCGACCGGTGTGTCGTTGGGGGCATGAGCCAGGGCGGCTTCTTGTCGATGCGAACTGCATTGACAGCGCCCGAGCGAGTGCGCGCGTTGATCCTGCTCGATACTTCCACCACCTTGTATTCCGAGGAGGAACGAGCGGCAAATGGTGGCATGCTCGACATGTGGATGCAGGTGGGTCCGGTTGACGAACTCGCGCAGGCGGTTGCGACGATCATCATCGATGATCCTCTGCAAGATCCGATTTGGATCGCTAAATGGCAGGCTCGCGACAAGGCACTCATTGAACAACCCGGCAAATGTTTGCTGGAACGTGACGACATCACGTCACGCTTACACGAGATCACGTGCCCGGCTTTGGTGGTGCATGGCACCGAAGACACTGCATTGACCATGGAGGCGGCCGAGTTGATGGCCAGCCTGCTGCCGGGGTGTACCGGGGTAGTCAAAGTGAGCGGAGCGCACGCTGCCAACTTAACTAATCCGGTACCCGTCAATGCGGCCATCATCGAGTTTCTTTCTGCGCTACCTGCGTAGCTGCACTTGTCTATACGCTTATTACTTTCCTGTCACCTTCTCAGTGAGGGCGACTACTGCCCTCCGCTGGGTTGGCGAGAACCACTTGTTCGGCCACGCTGCGGCAAGTTCGCGGCGCGCAGCTGCTTGATCGCCATTCGCGCTGAGCACCGCAGCTGCGTGCCAGCGTACTGACGCAACCGATGGTTGTTGGGCAACTGCTTGGTTGGCGTAGATCAACGCTTCTTGCGCCTTGCCAGACTGCAAGAGTGCCCATGCCATTGCGTCAGCGGTAAACACTGTTTGCCGTTCCGCATATGCCTGACGGGCAACCCGAACTGCGGTGGCACTTGAGGCTGGGCCTTGCTCGGCTAACAGCAACGCCAGTTCCGAATCCACCACGGCACCATTTGCTTCGTACAGCTTTACCGTTGCATCGAGCAGCTGCTCCGACTCGATTTGACCCGGTCGGTCGCCTGACGCACGAGCGATGTCGGCCTGGAATCCGAAGACACCAGGCGACGGGACACGTTCGGCGAGCAAATTCATCACTGATCGCGCTGCCTTCCAATCAGCCTGTTCGGCATAGATGCTGGCCAGCCCAATTCCGGCAACGGTCGATGATGGATTGATAGCCAAGGCAGAGCGAAACGAGCGTTTTGCGGCGTCGCCTTTTCCAGCTTCGAGTAACACCTCACCGAGATAACCGACGGCAACAGACCGATCGAACGAGCCCTCAACGGTTGACGAAACCGCGGATCGCATGGCGGCTTCGGCACCACGTAGGTCGCCTCGCAGTTGGCGGATGTACGAGAGCCGGGAAAGCGATGCAACCCCGGGTCGTTGGTTGATTAGTGTTTCAACTTGGGTTTCGGCTTCTGCGTACCGACCGAGCTCGATGTTGGCGTCAACCAGTGCCACGAGTCCGTCGAAACTGGTCGAGTTGAGCGCAAGCGAACGAAGTGCGAGCGATCGAGCCTCGCTAAATCGGTGACGGGCCAGGGCGAGAGTGGCTTGGCCGGCGAAGAGTTCCGAGGATCGTGGTGTCAATTTGGTGGCCCGAGCAAAGGCCGATTCGGCGAGCGGGTAGAACGATGAGTCTCCGGTTTCATACGCACGCGTCGTATATGCGATCCCGAGGTTTGTCCACGCAACCGCGTTCGCTGGAGTCGTTCGAGTGGCGACGAGCAACTGAGCAATCTGTCGTTCGGTTGGCGAACCGCTATCGCTCGACACTGTCGTGGAAAGAGTGGTGGGGACAACCCCAGTGGGTGCCGCTTTCGCTGTTGCCGGATGCAACAACGAAGCCAGCACCACACCAAGGATGACCACCGAAACATGACGACCGAAGGCGGCCGCAACGTGATGAGTCGATCGCACATCGTTCGTCATGGGTTCACTCAGCGCTTGTTGTCAAGCGGGTCGCCATTGCTGGATGGGTACGAGAAGTACCCGTCAGCTGGCCAACCAACATAGGGGAACTGGTTCAGCAGTTCGCGGTCGCTAAAGTCCACTCCGTCGGTGAGTGCGTTGTTCGGAAATACCTTGAATTCCTTGGAGAAATCGGTGGCACCAGCAACAACTTGAAGAGCCGTGTCGATGACATCATCTGTCAACGTACGACCATTCGGGAAGCCCGACTTGGCGACAGCGGTATTGAGACGCAACTGCTCTGACGGTTTGACGCCCTTCGGTTGGTTGACACCAGGGATGCCAGTCAGGAAGATCACAGCCAAGTCTTCACGACCGCCCAGCCCAAGGCCTGCGTTCACCGTGGTTGGCACCCGCACACCGGGGTACAGCACCGGAATCAATTTGCCAAGTTCGGGTTCAAGCACGCCCTTCACAAACTGAATGTCCTTGTCTGGCGACGAGCTGTTGAACAGGTCTTTCGCACCCACTGGAACAATGACTTCGTTGACGAGTGGTTGACCAAGACGAGCAACTTGCTTCCACTTGTCAGTCGCACCAGCGGCTCCTGGGACACGACGCGATGTGGTTGACCACATGCCAATGACGGGGTCGCCGTTGGTGAGTCGGCTCGACGGAACCTGCAACACGATCGAGTGCACGTTGAACCCGGCCAGGTAGTCGCGGCCAGGAGCTGTCTTCAACGGCACCAGATGAGCTTGGTTCAGCGGACGTAAGCCGCCGAGGTCGAAGATTGCGCCAAGGTCGGCGAAGAACGGATCGTCGCGTGGACCAGCAAACACCTTCATGCTGTTGTTCTCCATCGGGAAAACAGCAGCTTCGGCGAGAGATCGATAGTTCGGCATCGAGCGAGGACCGACATTGGCTGGGGCGGCAATCGCACCGGCTCCGATCTCTTTGGAGACACCTTCCTTCACTTCAGTGACCGTGTAAGTCTGTCGGACATTGAGATCCGGATCGTTCAGCGACGTCACCTGGTTGGTGTTGTACAGGAATGTGTTGGGATTGGCGTACGTCGTTTTGAATCGGAACTGGTACTTGATGTTCGCAACCGCGTCACCGTTGTTATCGACATTGAATTCGTACAGCACATCATCACCAAAGCGATGGAAGTTTGGTCCACCGCCCGGCGATTCGAACGGGTTGACGTTCATCACCAGCGTCGTCATGGCCGCGTTATCGGGGCTCACAAATGCGTACACATCAGTGAGGTCAGCTACGGGATCTTCACTGATAGCTGGTGCTTCTCGATGGCTTGACGCTGTTGCTGCAGAGGACAGCGACAATGCCAATCCTGTGGCGAGCCCAATTGCTGGGAAGATTCGCCCAACTTTTCTTCGTTTCATGGTTATACCTTTCCTAGGTTGTGGTGGTGCGCGTTCGAAGAAGCGGTACCGCTCCTTCGTCACTTGATGCTCAGTGCATCAAGATTCAGAGATCGACGGACGGGCTATGCCGACGACGATCCATTCAGTTCCAAGCGGGGCGACAACAACTGCCATTGGCACCGGTCCGTCGACCACGGCGACCCGTGCCCATACCGTTGCCCCTGAACCGAAGGCCTGAAGAATCGGTGTCGGTTCATCAAGGAGATCAAGCTCACCAATTGTTTGGACGCTAGGTGTACCTACGGTCTTGCAGAGTGCATCAGCGAGGCCAACAACGCCGGCGAGTCCGTTGCGATACTGCGAGGGTGGTGTTGCTTCGCACGCTTGACGGGCCAACAACCACGTTGTTACCTGGGAGCTCACTGCGTCACGTTGGTCAGTTGAAAGGACAGCGAACTGGGGCTCAACCGTTCGACGGGTCCATTCAACCTTGTAACCACCGTCAACGGCGATTGTCTGGACCTTGCCAACGGCGCTTTCGGCGACAACACCATCGATCTCGTTGACCTTTGGGGTTTGCATGACCGTAAACGACACTTCATCGAGTTCGACGCCGTCAACGGTGAATGTGGTCCATCCGGCGGCGTTGACTTCCTCAATCAGTCGCTGCGCAACCCCGAGGCGTTGTTGGTCTGCATCGGTGAGGTACGACCGAGCCCTTTCGGCGTCACGGTCAACGAGCGCCTCTAGAAGTTTGGCGACGACCTTTTTGGGTGAGGGTTCTGCGGGCTTTTCTTCCCGATTCACCGTCACCGGGATCGTCGAAGTCGGTTCGCCCGCACCCGTGCTCGAGACCGCAAAGTCAAGTGCTGCGACTCGTTTCCCGTTTGGATCAATGGTGCGCGTCACCGGAGGGACCTTCGAAATCGTCGCATCCGCCGGGGCAGACACCGACGTAGTCGAGGTGACGGAAGCTAAAGGATTCGCAGGCGAAGTCGCTGATGGACCCGCAGAACAGCTGGCCAATGTGACCAACGCGATGGCGATCGCGATGAAGATAGCGTTGGCGACGAGGTCCAGATTGCTCGATTTCTTTGACAACGCAGTGCTGGTCATGGCGATTGTTCGGCACCGACCGACGGGCGGATTGATTTGGGCGAAACTTCTCTCGATGTGTTGTGATGAACACCACCTACGCCGAGCTTGGTTCAATCAGATAGTCGACGAGATTGGCATGGCCGAGTAGCAAATTCACGGCTCATTGAACCCAGCCAACAGTCTGATCTGCTGAGCAACCTCATTCGGAACGCGACAGTGCTGTTCCAATATGTCGAGCAGGGCCAAAGCCGCCGGTACCGTCTGTTCGTAACCACCTGCACAACTTGGGAGTTCCGCATCGACTCCGGCAATTCGCATCTCGACCCGGCGATCG
>JANMEI010000618.1:0-2836 GCA_031376865.1 Acidimicrobiia bacterium
ATTGCGCTTCCCGCCAATCCGCAAGCTCCGTACACGGTGTGGCTGTCCAAGGGAATTGATCCCTTCACTCGCGAAAGCGGCGGAGGCAACACCAGCGTTCTTCTTGATCCCTACAGCGGCAAGGTCCTTGCTGATCTTCGCCCCGACCGGCACAACGTTTTTGCTCAAGCGTGGCAGGGTTGGAGTTTCCCGGTCCACACCGGTGATTTCGGTGGCACCACCACACGAGTGCTGTGGGTAGCACTCGGAATCTCTCCGATAGCGCTAGGCGTGACCGGTCTCACGATGGCGCTCATCCGGCGGCGAAAGCGTTCGATGAGACCGTCGAGTTTACCTAGCTAATCCTATTTTCGTAAGTTCGCAAGGTAAGTGTGATGTTGCATCACAGCCTTCCGTGCCTGTTTTGCCACCGACTTGTCTGGATGCAACCGACCAACAGCGGCGAGGACATCACCAGCCCACAATTCATCGACACGCCACAAGAGCTCACAGAATTCAGCGGGCGGAAGCGACTCGAAAATGGTGGTGATCGTCGATAAAAACTCGATGTCATCATCGGGTTCGCCCAAGCAACGGAGCGATAACAACTCGAAACTGGCCAGCATGGCTTGGCGCATGTTGTCGTCGTTGGGTTGTTCCAACTCATGAGTCAATAACCAGACCATGGCATGCCCTGATACTTTCGTGGGGAGCAATCCACGTACCGCGTGCTCAGCTTGCCCAGGCAGGCTTGCTGCCAGCTCAACAATAGCCACCCGTTCTTGAACATCATCGGCGGACCTTGCCAACTGAGTCAGTTCGGTCAGTGCGAGTTCGGCACCGTTAGCCACCACCCACGCAACAAACTCTGCCTTGATCCGGGAACGGTGCCAATCCGAAACACGCGCTATTAATTCAGGCAGCGGACGATGAGTCAGCACACCAACTTCTGGAACTTCCATACCCAAACTGGCGAGGTACGGCGCAACCACAACCTGACCCAGTTCAGTCAGAATAAGCCCCACGTTGGACGGGACAGGTGCGCCAAGATTCGCAGCCGAGATCGGCACACCTATCAGGCCATCGAGCACATCACCGGTTGGTGTTTCAAACGGATCGACGTCGTCGCTGGCGGAGTACTCGATGCATTCGATGGCCCCGAATTGTTGAAGAAGCTGCCACAGCTCATTGAAGAGCTCTGCGGTGGCCGAGTCAAGATATAGAGCCGTCTTGTAGGAGTTTTGAGTAATGGATTCACGCACGATTTCTTGGGTGGTGAGTAGTAAAGACGAATAAGGAATCGGCGCGCCATCCAGTGCGAACAACACAGCCAGCAGTGCAGGTAATCCGCCATCGATCACTTCTTCAACGTCGTGGTTTCTCCACTGCGCGTGCCCACCGTAAGCGAGTGGACCGTACTTCAGCAGTACAGCAACGGCTCGTTCATGCAGGTCCGCAGCGGATCGCTTCTTCGACGAAGCTGTCGAGGACATGGTGCCCTTCAACGATTTGATGACGCCACACTTTTTGGCAAGATCGAACCAAAACCCCAAACCGGGTAGTTCTTCCGATGAACGTATCTTGGCGTGGCTCGTTCGCACATCACCGTTAGAATCCAATAGTTCAGCGAAATCCAGCCCGTCAGCAATAGTGAGGTTCCCGGTCTTGGTTAGTTTCCGTGGCCGGTCGAAAAACGAACTGATCAGAGCGAACTTCTCAGCCGCAGTGGTATCGGCTGACAGTTCGTCACGTCGAACGGCGGTCATCGCTCGTGCGGGTGGAAGGTCGATCCCTGCAATCAGCTGTACCCATAGGTTCAGGTAACGGGGAAGCGCTGGTTGGTACGTGCCGTTGTCATCATCGTCGATCCCAAGAATGGCGCCGCGCTCCTCAAACGACAGCGCATTGAAACTATCCATCAACGATGCGATCGAACTTGGATCTTCTGGATCAAACGTCATTCCTAAATCGCTCATCGCCCCGAATAGTGATTTACCCATCCCATGACGAGACCGATCAGATAAGGCGCGACGGAACGGTGGTTCAAGCTGCCGCAGATGAGTAGCGATGCTCGGTGCCGACGAGGAACGGCGAGACATCAACCGTGACTCGTGCATGAACTGCATGAACGCAGCCAGCCCCGTCAGCACCGCCTCAGCCTCATCGGAGGCAATCATCACTTTGCGAGGGAACCACTCCAACAGCAACTCATCGAAGTGGGCAAGCGTCCACAATGACAAATCACCGTCGCTGTAGCCCCATTTCCAGTCGAGAACCAGCTCAGCGTTCCCTTGGGCTAGCTGATCTCCTGCAGGGTTTTCAATGAGCCAGTCAGTGAAGCGTTGGATCAGCACATCACGGGCGGCGTAGTACTTCTTCTCGTCGTTCGCTCCGAAGACCATCTGCATATCGACAAACTACAACGACAGCTTCTCGAAATGAGTTCGGCTTTCAACTGCCGAGAATGCATGCCAGAAGTTACAGTTGACACACAACTTAGGTTGTCCTAAGTTGCTGGGTATGGCCACCCGATACTTTCTCGACCGAATTCTTGCTGGAGCACTCCCCGTCGTGGCCATCGGTTCGATGTCTGCGGTCGGACCAGCAATGGCGGCTCCTAGTTCGCTCCCGGCAACTTCTCGCCCGGCGACTTCTCGCCCGGCAACTTCTCGCCCGGCTGCCACCTCATCCACAACCTCAACCGCACCGAAACCAGCTGCGGTCCCGAAGCTTCCCGTTTTGGTGCCATCCATCGGAGACGGCCTCGTGGAAGTGACCGATGTCAGTCGAATTGTCGCCCTCAACGGTGACGTCACTGAAATCCTGTACGCGCTCGGGTTGGGTTCCAACATTGTGG
>JANMEI010000668.1:0-4107 GCA_031376865.1 Acidimicrobiia bacterium
AATCTTCTACCCCGATGTTGACCCTGCTGTTGCTGCGACCGCCGCCACGAAAACCGTGCTGCAGTCGATTTCATCATTCGCCGAACCACTCACCGGCGCAGGCTGGCACAACATCCCCAGCAGCTACATCGCATGCGAAGACGACCGCGCCGTACCCTATCCAGCACAACAAGGCATGAGCCAACGCGCAGGTACTACGCACACATTGAAATCATCGCACTCGCCGTTCATGTCGATGCCCGGTGCCGTTGCCGACATCCTTGCGGCGCTGTAACTCGACTGGAAGGCGCAGCGATTCTCCAGGTGGCGATCATCCGCCTCGACAAAGCGCCAAGCATTAGCGGCGAGAAGGTTTAGCGGAGCGCTTCGGCTCAGGGCAGGGGCCGTTGCAGTGCTACGTCGTAAAGTCCTGCGCCATGCAAGGCGAAATGGCTCAGGGCCCAGCGGTTGCTCACCGCAAACTCGGTCACCGCCCGATGCACGCCATAGCGGCCCATCAACGGGTCGATGTGGGCGAAGTCGTTGAAGACTACGTAACCGCCGGGCCTGACTTTGGGCGCCGCTGCGGCAATGTCGCGGCAGACCCCGTCGTAGGAGTGATCGGCGTCGATGTAGATCCAGTGAAAGTGCTCATCAGGAAAAGTTCCTATCACTGTGTGACTCTGACCTGTGTGACAGGTGACGCGGGAATCGTTCCCGACTGCCGCATCGAAAAGCGAATAGTTGATGTCGATGATGTCGAGATGGCTCGGCTCACAACGCGTCAAAAGTTCGCGTGCAAAATCCCCCTTGTAGGTGCCGAGTTCAGCCACTAGTCCATTCCTCGGCAACGCCTCAATCAGGTCAAAGCGCGACGCAAACATCCGGCACCCCGAAAGTAACTCCTGCGGCACGGGCGGTGACAGGGGCTGCCGCACGATGGTTGACTGTCCAATTCGATAAGCCGTGCGAAGCGGAGCTGGCGCCAGTGCCCGGGCACGCATCTCCAGTTGCTTCAATCGGTCCCGCATCAGTCGAGCACTGAGATGGGTATGTGGGACAACCATAGAATCACCGATGCGATAGTAGCGGAACTAATCCGGAGGAACAGTGCCTGAGGATAGGGTTTGACGGGTCGGCGGCAGGTGTCCCAGAGTGAAGCGCCACCACCGTTTGCTGCTAGCCGAGCGACAAACGGTTCAACAACCTCGCAACAATCCGCACAACAAACCTGGGAAAAAGCCTGAACGGCAACCAACGGCGCTCCGGTGGCCTAACCTTCTCTTTTCCCTTGCCTTAACCCCGCTTACAACTGGAGACGATTCCCGTGGCCATCCGCGCCAAGCTCACGACTGCTCAAGAACTCGCTGCCACTCAGGCTGCCGCCGCTGCTGCAGCAGGTGGAAAAGTCGAGCGCACCGAGGAAGAGAAAGCCAAGCGCAAAGAGCGTGTCACGCAGGCCAAAGATGCGCTGGCTCGCTCCGCTGCAATCAAGGGCGATCATGTGCCACCGGCCCGTGCCGCATTGAAGCTCTTCCTGCAGAGCCTCAACAACCCTCGCCAGCCTGACGACAACACCTTCGGCGCACTCCTCGAGGCACCGTTCACCGCTCCCCCGAAGAAAAAGACCAACGAGCGCCGCTTCTAAGCAACGCACCCTGCTGTGCCGCTTGAGCATCCCGAGCTAGGCGATGTCCTCGTCAGCTCCGAAGAACTCGCGATCACTGTTGCCGAACTGGGCGGCCGGATCACCACCGACTACCGCCACCTCAACCCGCTGCTTGTCGGCGTGTTGCGTGGCGCGTTTGTGTTTATGGCCGACCTCGCACGGGCGATCCCGTTCAGCATCGAAGTGGACTTCATGGCTGTGTCGTCATACGGTGCCGCCACCGAATCGAGCGGCGTCGTTCGGATCGTCAAAGATCTCGACACCGACATCAGCGGGCGCCACGTGATCCTGGTCGATGAAATCATCGACTCGGGCCTCACCATGAAATACGTACGCAAACTGCTCACCGATCGCGGCGCAGCCAGTGTCGAAGTATGCGCTCTGCTGATCCGCAACACCGTCGCCCATGTCGACACGGCCGAGCTTCGGTACATCGGGCGCACCATCCCCGACGACTGGGTGGTGGGCTACGGTCTTGATACCAACCAGCAGTGGCGCAACCTTCCCGACGTGCGCGTCTGGCGCGGCACCGCCTGATTCCACTAAAACACTCAGGTGACTTCGGTAGCTAACCTGATCCCCAGCCTGACTGCAACCTGGAAGGCAATGACCGCCGACGGCGCCCCGTTTGCGATGCACCCCATCGAGGTGAACGGCGTTCCGATGAACGTCTTCACCGCCGCCCCTCCCACCATGCGTGATCTGTGGCAATCAACCGCTGCCACCCGAAGCGCCGACCGTACGCTGACATACGTTGTGTACGAAGACGAGCGCTACACCTACGCCGACATCGCCGCCGATGTTCGAGCGCTCGCCCACCAACTGCGTGATCAGTTCGATGTACAACCAGGTGACCGTGTGGCGATTGCGATGCGCAACTACCCCGAATGGGTAACCGCCTACTGGGCCACGCTATGCATCGGCGCAGCCGTCGTGGGCATGAACGCCTGGTGGACGCCGACGGAAATGGAATACGGGCTCGCAGACAGCAAGCCAAAGGTGCTCATTGCCGACGATGAGCGACTGGAGCGAGTCGGCCAGGTGCTGGCCGGGCTGCGCACCTCGGCACCGCTGAACATCATTCGTGTACGTAGCAATCGGACCGACGGCGAACTGAGCACCTCACACGCATGGTCGGACATCGTGAAACGCGACGCCGCACCCGAAGCGCTTCCCGACGTGACCATCGACCCCAATGACGACGCCTGCATCTTCTACACCTCCGGCACCACCGGGTTTCCGAAAGGCGCGCAACTGACTCACCGGGGCTGCATCAACAACATCTGGAACATCATCTTCTGGAGCGCCACGTCCAACGCATCGCTCGCCGCCATGAACCCGGGCTCGACACCACCCCCAACTCCTGGAGCGGTCAGCCCGCAGTCCGTGTTCATGGCCCCCACTCCCCTATTTCACGTCACGGCCAACAACTGCATTTTGCACCCGGCAACCTTGGGCGGCGGCCGGTTGGTTTTCACGCACAAGTGGGACCCGGCACGCGCCATCGAACTCATCGAACGCGAACAGGTGACCAACTTTTCTGGCGTGCCCACCATGGCGCGCGAGCTGATAAGCCATCCCGATTGGACGACCCGCAACACGTCGTCGGTGATTGGGCTCACCGGTGGTGGAGCAGCAGTGCAACCCGACCTGGTCGACAAAATCGGCAAATCATTGGCAGGGCGCGGCACCGCCGGCACCGGCTATGGGTTGACCGAAACACACGGCATTATCACCGCAAACGGGTTGGCCTTCTTCTTAGAAAAGCCAGCATCGTGCGGGCCAGTTATGCCAACGTTCGACGCGGAGCTTCGTGACGAAGATGGCAACGTGGTAGAAAGCGGCGGAGATCACACCGGCGTGTTGTGGGTACGTGGACCGGGCGTCATCAAGGGATATCTGAACCGGGCCGATGCCACCGCTGAAGCAATTCAGAACGGATGGTTCAACACCGGCGACATCGCCCGCATCGACGAAGACGGATTTGTATACATCGTCGACCGCGCCAAAGACATGGTGTTGCGCGGTGGGGAGAACGTCTACTGCTCGGAAGTCGAGGTAGCCATCTACGCGCACCCCGATGTGCTGGAGGCGGCGGTATTCGGCATCCCTGACGAGCGCCTGGGCGAAGAAGTAGCGGCCGGCGTTCTCTTGCATCCCGGTAAAACCCTCGACGAGGCTGCGTTGCAGGCATTCCTGGCTCAGTCGTTGTCCAAGTTCAAGATACCTGCGCGCATATGGTTCCTTGACGCGCCGATACCACGAAACGCCAGCGGCAAACTGGTAAAGCGAGAACTCCGCAAACAGCTCACAGGCGAATAGCACCGGCATGGAGTTCATCAACGCCAACGGCATCAGCATTTGCTGCGCCGTGACCGGACCCCCCGAGGGTGACGTCGTCCTGATCATCTCGGGAACCGGCAATGACCTGCGTGGTGATCAAAATAGAGATGGCACCC
>JANMEI010000695.1:0-2392 GCA_031376865.1 Acidimicrobiia bacterium
GCGATGGCTGCTGCGATGGTTGCATACGGGACCAGGGGGAAAATGTTCTTGATGACTCGATAATCCGACACATTCAATCGAACGGGGAACCCGCTCCGAAGCGACATCATCGCGGCAATCACCAGAAACGGGCCCGACAAGGCTCCTATAACCGGGGACACACAGCGATTGCGAGGCACCTGAACCAGCAACAACACCAGCCCGACCACCGCCAAGGAAATGATGAGTGGCCCGCCAAGTACCCGGATTGATGGTTTGACCGTTGCTCCGGGGCGACCGGCCAACAGATCCTTTGACCAGTAGACGGTTTTGCTGAGCAAGAAGATCCCGACTGCCCCCATGCACGCTGGCACCGCGAACACGACCACTCGAGTTCGGCGACGCATCGGCATAGCGAGCAAACCAGCGGCAGCGGCTCCCAGCGCAACTACCGACACTTGCGGGTAGGCCACAAACGACCCAACCCCGCAACAAGTCATCCCGGGCAGCCAGTGGCGAAATGACAGTTGACGATTGAGCGCCAACACTGTCCAAGCGACGCTTGCCAGGGCGAGCCATTGCCCGATCATTTGAGCAAAGAAGAAATCGGCCGAAATCATGCCAGTCGTAAATCGGAATGTGCCGAACACGAAAATCATCACGGATAGACCCGCCCACCAGGACGAGCTTCGACTTAAAGCCTTCGTCACTAACACCAGAAGAGGCCATTGGGCCACCGCCCCAACAACCGCCACCAGCCATAACATCTCTAACGGCGACCGGCCGGTGATCCACGCCAACAGCGCCGGAAGAATGTGACTGCCGGGCGGATAGTTCGACATGCTAACGGGCCACTGCGCCGGGGTTGGCAGCCCTCGATTTTCCGCAATCCACGTGGTTAAGCCAGCGTGACCCCCAAAGTCCGAAGATCGAATTCGAGGTACCAACGACACACCCAATCGTCGTACGACAATTATGGCGCAGGTCAATTGGACCACCCAAGCCAACAACCACACAAGGCTCAGCCCTTTGTGTGAATCTTCCGATTCCCCCCGTTGCAGACCAGACAAGCAGATCAGCACAGTGATAATCACTGCACAAATGGCACCGGGAACGAGAGAGCGATCAACGACGACGGTTAGAACTTTTACCGAGACTGCCAGGGCGGCGACAAAGGTGGGCACCAGCAGGCTCACAGATTCCGGCCACCGAGACGCCCGCCACGACCCGATGGCCCTCGGGCGATCCATGCTCATCAAGCGAATTCCGCCGGCAGCTGTTCGAGCTCTGGAGAGATCCTGATGAGCAACTCATACGAACTGTCCTCAGCGGGAACGTTGGCCGCCCAGAACATGAACGGCACAAGCTGAAGTCGACCGTTTGCCAGAAATTGTTCGTGTATCTCCGGCCTTGTCTTCCAGACGGTGGCAAGCAACGCGATGGTGCCGTCGGTGTCAATTTGTGGGTTCCGTCGGTTGGCAAACATCCAAAACAGTGCGGAGGTGATGTCGGCCCCTCCCCCGTCGATGATTCCCATCCGGCCGCGTAGTTCGGCGAGCCCCGGGCGATATGGCACAAGCGAAATCGCGGTGCTGTCGTCAACCGTTGCTGCATAGGCCAGCAATTGCACCAGGTTCGGTCCTTCGGGCGTTCTGAAAGCAGCTTGCAGGTCGGGGCGCCGGTCGTGCCAGTACAAGAGCGCGTCGAGCGACTGGGATACGTTTGGACGAACGATGATTCCGTCAGCACGCAGACGTTTCACTTCGGCAGGAAGCGACTTGGAATGCTTGACGTTGTTCCCGATTCGCTTCGGGAGGGAGTTGTTGGGGCCGGGCGCAAAGAACGGCGCTGTGCGCACCCCAGCCCCGAATGCGACACCAAGCGCTAGCAGCGCTGCCACAAGTTGGGGAAGTCGAGTGCGAACCACTACTTCAGGGTAGTTGGTCGCGTGGAAATCCGGTGGAGTAGCGGTGATCAGCGGAGTGCACCCAACACGGACGCGACGAAGCCCCGGCCATCAGCCAGGGCTTCGTAGTAGCAGTATTCAGGTGTCAGGACGACACCACGATTTTTTACAATTCGTCGAACGGGTTGCTCGAGGCTTCACCTGACGAAGGGGATCCCATCGTGGTGATGCCAGGAGTCGTTGGCGCAACGGATGCGACAGGCTCAGCTACTGGCTCGACCAGATCTTCGCCACCAAACAGTGGTCCCGATGCAACGTTGCCGAAGATGGGATCGCCGAAGGAACGAACTGGAGCTGAATCGATACCGGCCAGCCAAGCAGCCAAGTCGTCGGAACGCTCTGGCATTTCGGTAGGCAGCATGTCTTCAGCACCCTGCACGGTGACATCGATGTCTCGGTACTTCATCATGCCGGTACCCGCTGGGATCAGCTTGCCGATGATGATGT
>JANMEI010000725.1:0-5340 GCA_031376865.1 Acidimicrobiia bacterium
TGGCGATGCCGAGCAGCACGAGGCCGACACCGATGATCCCGGTAACAAATGGAATCGCGGTGCCAAGGGTGTTGCTGATTTCTTGGAAGATGAAACCGATCGTGCCAAACACCACGACGAAACCAGCGGTGACCGCAGCGCCGACCTTTGCCGCTCGCAAAATGCGGCTGGCCAGGTTGGTCTCGCCTTGATCGGTACTAACGAACGAGGCGAGATAGGCCGGCAACATAGCAAAACCACATGGATTGAACGTAGCGATCGCACCTGACGTTAACGCTAGGGCCACTCCGCTACTTGCCATATCAATATTGTCGTCCGAAATGACGGCAAGGTGTAGCAACCGCCCCTCAGGGCCGCTTCAGGCGATACGCAGCGCTATCCGTGGCGCAGATCGTGCTTGCTGTGGCGTGGCTACACAGACAGCCAATTCGCCACGAAATGCGCAGCTGCTCCGGCCACCACATAGAGATGCCATACCTCGTGATAGCCAAACAGGTGCGGGGCAGGGTCTGGACGTCGGAGGTACAACGACAGGCCGCCAAATCCATAGAAGAGGCCACCAACGATGTACAACACGACCGCCGTTGGTGTCGCGTTGCGTACCAATTGCGGCATCGCCGCGAGTACGGCGCAACCCACGAGACTGTAGAGGACGCCTCCTGCGATGCGGAATCGGTGCTTCAACACAAACTTGGTGAATGCACCGATGATCGACGCACCCCAGACCACCACGAGCAGGGTGATGCCTACGTTACGGGGCAAGGTCACGAGGCAGGTGGGGGTGTAGCTACCAGCGATCAGTCCGTAGATCATGGCGTGGTCGACCCACTGCATCCATGGCCGTAGATGATCAGTCCCGAGGAGGCGGTTGTAGACCGAACTCGACGTGAACAGACCAATGAGGCTGAGGGCATAGACCGCGCACGCCAGTTTGGCGGTGGTCGATTCTGCGTGCCGAATGAGCATGATGCCAGCCGGGATACTGGCAACCAGAGCAATCTGGTGCGATCGGCCGCGCCACCTTGGCAACACCTCGCGATGTTTCCGGTCGTGGCCGACGGGCTGTACCCATGCTTTGACTAGTTCCGTTGGCATAGAGCGGCGCTACCCAGCATCAAAACAAGGTGACAGTGTCGCCAACCGAAATTTTGCCAGGCTCGACCACGCTGGCGTAGAGGCGACTGATGCCGATTTCGCGGCGGTGATGCATTCGCTCGAAATCACGGTCCGCAAACCACCGAGCGTTTTTGCTGCAGGGGAGCGCGTAGACCGATATCTCGCACAGCATGTCGCCGATACAGATTTGCGCGCCCGGCAGCACTTCCGTCCAGTCGAGCCCAACTATGGAAATGTTTTCGCCTGCATTTCCGTCTTCGATCGGGTGACCTTCGTACGCCAATCGCTCGACTACTTCGGTTGACCAGAGACACAGCGCTTGCCACGGTCGGCCGTGATGTTTGCGCGTCGCTTGCTCGTCGCCCACGATGCCTTGCATCTCGACCTGAACAGACTCGACCGAACGTTTGGGAACACCGCCGTTGGACACATGAAGTCCGTTGACGAGTCCTTCGATATGGATGGGAGGCTTACGAAGTTGTCGGACTCGGCGAGCCGCTTGATGGAGAAGCACGAGGGACTGGTCGAGACAGAGTTCCATCGCCTCATACTTGGATTTGTCCATGCGCTTACGAAGTAAGCCCGCACCCAAACTGAGCTCGTGCTCACCATCAAGCGGAAGGTTGAGGAGTTCTTTCGGTAGATCGCACGCCATCGCTAGCTCGTGCAGTGCAGATCGTTGCTGGGTGACGAGGCCAGATAGCTCGTCGTCGCCCATTGGGTCGAGGATATGTTCCGTGAGACAAAACCACCATCCAGGCAAGATGCGGATGGTGTTGATCATGTCGTCGTCGGTGTAGCCCGACGAGCTGACCAGCTCGGTATTCATCTTGTGAACGTAGTCGATCCACATCGCTGTCCAGACGTGCGCGCATCACCGTCGCGACGGGTGGGCCACCGATAAGGTGACAGCGCTATGTTTGCCAGGGACTGGAAAGAGACTGCGGTTCAACGAGGCTACGACCGGTTGTGTTTGCACGGGTCCGTCGGGCCGCACTCGCGGCGCGGTAAAGCGTTTGGCCGGTTCGGCGAGGGAAGCATCTTGATGTTCCCGTGGGTGACCCTCTACGGCGAACGGTGGATGCAGATCGGCTCTAACACCATGATTGGGCAGCATTGCGCGTTGGGGGTTGGGATGACGCCCGAGCAGGAAATGCTGACCAACCCGGTGTTGACGATCGGCGATCGGTGCTTGATTGGCAGGGGGAGTGGGATTGTTGCGCACTGGGGGGTCCACATCGGCAACGACGTGTTCACCGGCCACAACGTGTACATCACCGATCAAAACCATGGGTACGAAGACATCACCAAACCCATAGGCGCACAGACAATGGCCGAGAAACCTGTCCGTATCGGTGACGGATCGTGGATTGGTCACGGCGCAATCATCTTGCCGGGCGTGGAAATCGGCGAGCATGTGACTGTTGCGGGCGGATCTGTGGTCACGAAAAGTGTGCCGGCCCGGTCAGTAGTGGCAGGCAACCCGGCACGTGTGATCAAACGCTACGACGACGACACCGCTACGTGGGTTACTCCCTACTCGCTGTGAGTGGATGGCTGTTGGCGACAGCGACCAAACTGTCGATGAATCGGTTGGTCCATCCGATGCGCCCGTCGATTCGGTCCATTGTTGTCGCATGAGGCGTCAGGCCCCTGATGCGAGGCGGCAATTCGATTTGCACTCCAGCATACGCGGGAGCGTTGACCGGGTTCATTGGGTGTTGCCCAGCAAGGTCGGTGGGTATTGACGCAAGGTCGTCATCGAAGAGAAATTCGGGAAGGTCTGTACGCAGACGATTACCAAGCGCCGAGGCTAAGTCTCGGTTGCGACCGCCAAGCAGAACAGTTGTCCACATATCGTTTCGTCCGTAGCCGTGCAATGCAATAACCACCTCGACGTGACTGAGAAATGAGGCCAGTGTTTCGGAATGCTCGGGGCGAACTTCAATCGATGGCAGGTGCTCGCGTAGTGGGTGCTGTTGAACAACGGTGTACACGGACGCGTCGGCGCGCTCGGCTGCTACTTCCGCGATTTCGTCAGTCATGCGTTCCAGGTTGCCGCCGTGAAACGCCATGAAACCAAACCGGCTGCGAAGCGTGCAGCGTTCTTCGACCTGTGGATGAGCCAGCAACGTCGCAAACCGCGACGGTCGGGTGGTCATGGGTGAGGGGCGTCCTTGTCGGTTTTCTCGCCAGCGGTTTTCTCGCCGATGCCGCCGAGGAGCCCCTTGGCCTTGTCGGCCAGCCCCTCAATCTTCTCGGTGAGGTTCTCTGGTAGCGCATCGACGGCCTTATCGATCAGTCGCTCGGCCTTATCTTTCATGTCATCGGGTAGACCGTCGGCCAACTTGTCCTTGGCCTTGTCGATCAGGTCCTCGACGTTCTTGCTGAGTTGCTCGCCTTGTTGCTTGAGATCTTCGGTAATGCCCATACGACGAACATACCTGCTGACGCCGACTGTTACTGAACTGTTACTGCACGGGGTACCTGTCCTATCATCAGGGAACCCCTAGGGCCCAGTGCCCACGTCAACGAGGTATGTCATGAGCGATGTTGAACTTGTCGAAAAGCTGACCGATGAACTGCTGGCTGAGTTTCCTCCGGCCAAAACCGATGCGGTCACCTTCTTGGGTGCTCAATACGACAAGGGCCTGGCCTGGGTGCATTTCGACGTTGGTTTTGGTGGGCTGGGGTTGGCTCCGAAAGCGCAGCAGATTATTGACACCAAGATCCGGGCTTCTGGTGGCCCGATTGCCAACCACCGAAATCCAATCGGCCATGGCATGGGTGCACCGACGGTGCATTCGTGGGGCTCTGAGGTTCAGAAGACCCGTTACCTGCGTCCGCTATTCACCGGCGAAGAGATTTGGTGCCAGTTGTTCTCCGAGCCAGGCGCCGGATCCGATGTCGCTGGGTTGTCAACGAAGGCCGAACGCGACGGTGACGAGTGGATCGTCAACGGCCAAAAGGTGTGGACCACCCTTGGGCACTTAGCGCGCTGGGGCATGCTGGTTGCTCGTACCGACCCTCATCAGCCAAAGCACAAAGGCTTGTCGTATTTTGTGATCGATATGCACTCGGCCGGTGTCGAGACGCGTCCGCTTCGGCAGATGACCGGCGATGCCGAGTTCAACGAGGTGTATTTCACCGACGCACGGGTGCCTGACTCGGAACGATTGGGTGACGTCGGCGATGGGTGGCGAGTGTCGCTGACGACGTTGATGAACGAGCGCGTGTCGATTGGTGGCGCTATTGCGCAACGCGGCAGCGGTCCCATCTCCGAAGCGGTTCGATTGTTCAAGGAGTATCAGATCACCAACCCGGCAACTCGTGACGAGTTGATGCGGTTGTGGATTCAGGCGGAGTGCAATCGACTGACCAACATCCGCGCATCGTCAAATCGCAAGGCGGGTAACCCGGGGCCCGAGGGCTCGACCGGAAAGTTGTCTATGGCCGAGCTCAATAAGTCCATCTACGAGTTTTGTGTTGGCGTGATGGGGGCCGAGGGAATGTTGTATTCGGACTACAACGTGCCGTCGCATTCGGGCATGTTCTCTGCTGATGTGCAGCGCAGTTTCTTGCGTAGCCGGGCCAACTCCATCGAAGGTGGCACGTCAGAAGTGATGCGCAACATCCTGGGCGAGCGGGTGCTGGGCTTGCCCGGCGACGTGCGCGTCGACAAAGACAAAAGCTGGATCGAAGTTCCCCGCAGCTAATTCGAAATCCAAGTTGTTGAACCAAATGTCGCGTCGCACGCGACAAACGGTTCAACAACTTGCGCTATCGGTAGGCGGCGGCTTGGATGGTGTAGAGCTCTGCGTACGTACCTTCGCGGGCCATCAGCGCGTCGTGGGTGCCGTATTCAACCACGCGAGATCCGGACAGCACGATGATGCTGTCGGCCATTCGGACGGTGCTGAATCGGTGTGAGACCAGCACGGTGACGCGGCCGTCTTCACGTGCATCGCTTGCTTGAGCGGCGAATCGCTCGAACAGTGCGTGTTCCGTTTCGGCATCGAGTGCAGATGTTGGTTCGTCCAAGATGACCAACAGCGGATGCTCTCGCACCAGGCCGCGGGCCAGCGCCAGTTTTTGCCATTGTCCACCGGACAGATCAACCCCGCCCGGCCACGCTGCTCCAAGTTGGGTGGGCAAGCCTTCCGGCAATCGTTCGACGACATCATCTGCACCGGCCCGGGTTACTGCGCTGCCGACGGCGACGAG
>JANMEI010000726.1:0-1731 GCA_031376865.1 Acidimicrobiia bacterium
TTTAGCTGACGGTAGGTTGATGTCGATATGAGCAGCACTATGAGCACCCCCGTAAACAGTCACGTCGACCTGGTTGCCCCCGACGTGTTGCAACGCGTCCTGGCCGAAGCGCTCCGAACCGGGGGTGATTTTGCCGAAGTCTTTGTCGAAGACTGCGCTAACTCATCTGCGCTCTTCGACGACGGACGGGTTGAAGAACTCACCAGCGGCGCAGAGCGCGGCGCCGGTATCCGGGTCATCAGCGGTGACACCACCGGGTTTGCCCACACCGCAGACCTCTCTGAATCGGGCCTGCTTGCCGCCGCCGTTGCCGCTGCAGCAGCTGCAAAGGGTGGTGGCGGCGGGGTGAAGACCATCGAATTGGTTCGACGAGTTGGCACCAGCATTCATCAGGTACGCACCCCGTCTATCGAAATACCGAAACTGAAAAAGGTTGAACTTCTGCAACGGGCCGAGGCTGCTGCGCGTGCTGCGGGGCCGGCCATTCGTCAGGTCACCGCCGGCTATGGCGATGCTCGACGGCGGATTCTGGTCGCCAACTCTGAAGGTGTGCTCGCCGGCGACGAGCAAATTCGTACACGCCTGATGGTTCAGTGTGTTGCCCTCGGCGACACGGGCATGCAAACCGGTTACGACGTGGCCGCCAAAACCATCGGTTGGGAATTGTTCGACGAAGCCGATGTCGAACAGATCGCTACTACTGCAGCCAAACGTGCACTTACCAAACTCGATGCTCGACCTGCCCCAAGCGGCGTCATGACGATCGTGTTGAATCAAGGCGCTGGCGGCACCATGTTCCACGAGGCATGTGGCCATGGCCTCGAAGCTGATCTTGTCTTGAAAGACACCTCGGTGTTCCGTGGCCGGGTTGGCCAACAGGTCGCTGCCAAGGGTGTCACCATTGTTGACGACGGCTCGTATGCCAAAGAGTGGGGTACCAGCTCCATCGATGATGAGGGCCATCCAACACAGCGCAACGTGCTGATAGAAGATGGTGTGCTCACAGATTATATGTGGGACTACCGTCACGCCAAGAAAGAAGGCCACGCGCAGTCGGGCAACGGTCGTCGGCAGAACTACCAAAGCCTGCCTATCGTCCGTATGACCAATACCTACCTGTTGGCTGGAGCTGAACAGCCCGAGTCGATCATCGCTGGCACCCAAGACGGCATCTACTGCGCCAAACTTGGCGGGGGCCAGGTCAACACAGCAACCGGTGACTTTGTGTTCGGCATGGTCGAGGCCTACCGAATCGAAAATGGTCAACTGGGCGAACCGCTGCGTGACGCCAACCTGATTGGCAACGGCCCCAACGTTCTGCAGGCAATCGACGCCATTGGTAACGATTTTGCTACCGGTGTTGGCACCTGCGGAAAAGACGGTCAGGGCGTTCCAGTTTCCGATGGCAATCCAACCCTGCGAGTAGTCGGCGCAATCACCGTCGGCGGAACGGCAGGTTGACAAACATGGCTGCAGATCTTTCTGACCTTGTTCAACAGGTCATCGGCTGGGCATCAGATGGAGAGCAGGTCGAAGCGTACGCTGCGCATTCGCGCGACGCCGATGTCGACGTGTATCAGGGTGGCATCGAAACGTTGTCTACCGCGGAAACAGATGGGGTGGGCATTCGGGTTGTGCTGCCTGGTGCAAACGGAAATCGCCAAGGATTTGCCTACACCGGATCACTGGATGCCGCATCATTGCAAGCGTGCTTACGAGAAGCGCGCGACA
>JANMEI010000754.1:0-2684 GCA_031376865.1 Acidimicrobiia bacterium
GCGGAAGGGGTAGAAGTGCCGATGATTTCGCGGTGCACCACTAGCGATGATGTCGTCAATGGGAGCGGATCGATTCGACGTAACGGCAGAGATGTTTGACAGCATGGGAATCCGCCTGGGCGAGTTGGCCGGTCGGTTCGGCGGCTTGGGGGCGCTAGTCGATCCTGCGGGGGCTCAGACCGCCTCTGACTCCCCGTTGTCCTCGGGCGCTCTTCGCGGCTTCAGCGAGACGCTGATTGCCGCTCTGAACGGGGTGGCAAAACTCCTGCAGGAGGATCATGCAAAACTTGACCAAATCGCAGATCGATATCGATCGGTTGACGCACATTCAGCGGCGGCGGCTGACAGTCTCAGGATTGAGGTGTCCGGCGGCTCCCGACTCCCCGTCACATCCGCTTTTCAATCCGTGCGAACGCGCAGTATTTTGCAGGGGCTCGCCGGGGTTGATGATGCCGTGGCCACTGGCAGGCGAACCGTGGCGGGGGCAAGTGACTGGGTGCAACAGTCGCTCCCACCACTGCCACCACTGCCCCCGCTGCCTTTGCTGACCCCGATTCCGTCTATTCCCCCGACCGTCAGAAAGGAGGTCGTGGATGTCGTGGTGGATGCCGTCGACCGTGTCGCAGACAGCATCGAGGCATGGGCTGAAGATGTTTCTCGTCGAGCGGACCGCGTGCTGATTCAACCGGAGAGCATTCGACGATGATCACGACCAACGGCACAGTGCCATATCCAAGTTGGGTCGACTCTCGGCCTATGTGGGAAATGGGATCTGCATTGCGTTCGCTTGCCAGGTCAATCGAAGATGGTGTGCTTGTCATGAAAGACGTTGTCACCACGTCGGGCCAGTCGTGGTCGGGTCCCGCTGCAGACCAGTTCGCAGCACACATCGACGAACGTTCACGCATGGTGGCGTTGATCGCCGAAGTGGCCCAACAAGCAGCGCCGATGCTGGACTCGTATGCAGCGGCGATCGAACGAACACAGGATATGTACTGCGCTGCCGCCGAAGCCGAGTCCAGTGCCAGGCCATACCTTCCAGCCTCGCTGACGGTTGTTGAGGCAGCCATGGCGGCTGAAGTTGCCGCCGTCGTCAGCTTGAGTGTGGCCGGCACGACATTCGCAGCTGCGTTGTCGGTGTTCCAGATGGAAGCCGAATTCGCTGGCCCACTCAACGACCTTGCAAACGGATTCACCTTCGATGACGTGAAAAAGTCTGCGGTGCGATTGGGAAACATAACGAACACCACGGAAAATGCTGACGGCACTGTCAGGCAACAAAACCTTGTGGGGTCTTTGTTGGACGCTACCTTCGGCCCGATGCTGGAGGTGTTGCAGGTTGGGGGTGGGGTGGTCGGGTTGATGAATGCAACGCCATTGACCGCCAGAGAGTTGACCACAATGCCTGGCGATGATAAGTCTACGTACATTGACCTTTTGAAGAGTCGCGGGTTCGTCGCTCAGCCATCGAATGTTCGCGAGCTCGGTCTCAACCTGGCTTTGACAGAAGCGTTTCAACGCAATGCTGGAGTCGTGAGTGCCGGAGGCGAAATTGATCAATCCTCCGTAGTGCCTCATACGATCGGTGTCGCACCAGACAAAACGCGCGTGATCACGTTGCAAATTCCCGGAATCGTCCCGCCAGCCCTTCAGACCGGGACAATTGACGGAGAGAGCGGGGAACGGAACGTGATTGGTGGGATCCTGAGCCAGACAACCGGTCTTGGTGTTGTTGAGACGTCGATCCGACGGCAGTTGGAAACGCTTGGCTTGAAGAAGGGAGACCGGGTCGTGTTGCTCGGTCATAGCTACGGTGGAATCATTGCCCGAAATACAGCAAACTCACTGGCTCGAGAAGGACACGAGGTGTCGTTTGTGTCCTACGGATCTCCGGATGGTCCACTTGAGCGAGGGGTCGAGGCGTACATGGTGCAAAACGTCAACGATTTTGTTCCCGTCGGCCGTGTCCTCGGTGACGGCATGGTCGGGGCTCGGTACGGCAGCCACCAACAGGTCATCACGGTACGTCAGCAAGCCACCGGCAAATTCGATAACCATGCCCCGCAATCGTATGGTGACAACCTCACCCAAACACCGAACTTGCAACTGAATGACTTTCTGCGTCGACAAGGTTTGGTCCAAGTGACCAGGCAGGGCGTTGTCGCTTTTGAGGGTCCGCAGAGTCCAACTGGTGGTCCGAATAGCGGAAGGGAAGACTTTGACCTTCCGAAAGGTTCTGGGAAGTAGAACAAATCCCGATTGACATGGTCGGGTTTTGTTTGGCAGAGTATGAGCCTTCATCCAGAGCAACCGAGGGACGGGCCCGTTGACGTCGCGGCAACCAGGTGAAACCCACCAGGTGCCAATGCCCGTGCGATGAAGGGAGTACCAGGTGCATCAGCCGATCTAACCCACGCCCTGTGTGAGTTCCGTTTGCCTCTTATTCTCGTTTGCCCCGTTTTCTTGAAGGACTTCAGCCATGACGCTCGACCCCGCAACTTTTGCTTTTGAAACCCGCCAGATCCACGCCGGTGCCGCTCCCGATCCCACCACCGGTGCCCGGGCCACACCGATCTACCAAACCACCAGTTACGCATTCAAAGACACCGACCATGCCGCTGGCCTGTTTGGCCTTGCTGTGCCCGGCAACATTTACACCCGACTAATGAACCCAACCACCGACG
>JANMEI010000789.1:0-6051 GCA_031376865.1 Acidimicrobiia bacterium
GGCCAGAATTCGTTCAAACCGACGCTTGTCCAAACGGACCTTCTTGCGCTGCAGCCCCGACGTGTCGATGACAACATCGCCGTAACTGGAAACGATTTGCTGCACGAGCTCGGCGACATCAACGTCGGTCATATTCAGCTCTGCTGCACCTGCATCGAACCGACTGATCTCCAACAGATCCAACACCAGTTGGCGAAAGTGTTCGGTTTGGGTGGAAAGGACATCCAACGCCGGTTGCGATCGTTCAGGAATCTCGTCACGTCGAGATGTGAGCAATTGCACTGCCGCCGTGAGCGAGGTTAACGGTGTCCGCAACTCGTGACTGACATCAGAGGCAAATCGAGCTTCGCGTTCAATTCGTTTTTGCAGAGACTCAGCCATACCGTTGAACGACCCCACCAGCGGATCAAGGTCGCTATCGGGTGCCACCTCGATGCGGGCATCCATTCGCCCGGATGACAATTCGGCCGCGGCTCGAGCAACCTGTTTCAACGGCTTCATAATTCGTACACTTACTAAACGTCCGAAACCGGCGCCAAGGAGAGAGGCGATGACAGCGGCCACGGCCAACGACTGAGCCAAGTCAGCGAGGTATTGAGCTTCATCGCTCAGTGGAACCCGCTCAAAATACCCTGCGATGAGTTCACCCGACGTTGCGTACATTGGGACACCAACAATCACCATTGGTACACCGCGGATTTTCTCGACAACGTAACTCGTCGTGTCGTCCAGAACGCTGAGACGAAGTCGCCGTTCGACCTCGTCAACCGGTTCAGAAATGGTCGTGATCGTGCTGCAATTCGACACCGCTCCTTCACCGGAGACAGATGCATCTGGGCACACCGTGGACATGTCGTTGACCGCGACGGTGTAGGCACGATTCGGGATACGCAATTGTTCAATAGCGGCAGCAGCCAGACCTGACGTAGCCACCGGTCCTTCGATCTGCGATGCATTCGCTTGCGCACGCGTCACCGCTTGATTGATTCGTTGCTCAATGAATCGAGAGCGCACCAGTTGGTACGTGACTAACGCCAACAGCGATGAGACCAACATCGCTCCGAGCGCAAATGCCAACGCGGCCCGCGCCCGCAGACCCATTCGCCCTTTCATGTCAGCAATGCGCGACGACGGCGACATCATGGAGCAAATCGATAGCCAACACCGCGCGCCGTCAAGATATGACGCGGTTCCGCTGGATCGGCTTCAACCTTGATTCGTAACCGACGAACGTGAACGTCGACCACCCGTCCATCAGCAAACTGGTCGTACCCCCAAACATGTTCGAGCAATTCCTCTCGTGAGAACACGCGATTGGGGCTCATCGCCAGAAGCACCAGCAAACGATGTTCGGTTTTGGTGAGATGGACAGTTTCGCCATTGGCCTGCACATCAAGGTCTTGGCGAGGTATTACCAAATCGCCGAATCGCAAGGCTGGCCCGTATTGCGGAATTGGGGCCGCAACCGTCCCGGTGACCGTGCCGACCGTCTCGGGAACCGGGCTTGATCCGCTGCGTCGAAGTAACGCCCGTATTCGGGCGGCAAGCTCAACCGGATTGAACGGCTTCGTGACATAGTCGTCGGCTCCAGCATCGAGCCCGTTGACAACGTCTGACGACGATTCGTTGGCAGTCACGATGATGATGGGCACGCCGCTTGTTTCACGCAGCGCCCGGCAGACGTCGAACCCGCTTCGGTCGGGCAATTTCAAATCAACCAGGACAAGATCGGGTTTGTCGGCGGCAAATCGAGCCAGGCCGTCGAAGGCGGTGGGTGCTTCGGATACTTCGAACCCCGCATCCTCCAGCGACATGCGCAGCATCAGCCGGACATCGTCATCATCTTCAATGGTCAAGACACAGTTCTTGGACGACGACATGACTCCATGCTCGCGCATGGGGGGCCATTGAAGGAGCTATCGTGTTCGTCCCATGGGATCGCTCATTAAAAAGCGCCGCAAGCGCATGCGTAAGAAGAAGCACAAGAAGCTGTTGAAAAAGACTCGTTGGCAACGTCGCGCCAATAAGAAGTAGGCGCAGCTGGTTAGTCGACCAGCGGTCCGGTTGTTCGGGTGACGATTCGATCGTCACCCGGAAACGCCCCTTCGACGAACCAGGTTGATCCGCTTCCCGCTAGTTGAGGGACAAGGCCGGTGGCCTCTGCAAGCCGATCGCGCCACTGCGCGAGGCGTGGTTCGACCATCAGCGCAGCTGGTTCTAAGTCGTTTGCGCCACTTCCGGTTGGTCCGCCCAGCGCATCCCAGGCCCGATACACCGCCGGGGTTGAGACACCGAACGGCGGACAGACCAAGGTAAAGACCCGGTCGATCATCGGCAATCGTTCGAGCACTTCTCCGATTCCCGTCACCCGAGATCGTCCACCGACGATGCAAAACGGCACGTCGGCACCAAGCGCGGCACTGGCCAGAATGTCAGCGGGCGAAGTTCGATCGGCCCATCGAAACACTGCTGCGGCGTTCCCTGATCCTCCGCCCAGACCAGCGCCGGCAGGAATCCATTTACGGATGTGCACCGACGCCTGTCGGTTAACTGCCGTCAGTGCTCGGCTGACGAGGTTGTCAGGACCTATCGTGACAGCAAGTCCGGTGGCGGCTGGTCCGAGAAGCTCCACCGACAGCGAAACCTCGTCTCGTGTGCGCTCCGGAGAGGGGTCAGGGACCGAAAACTCCAGTTCGTCGCACAGGTCGAGGGTGACCATTTCGGCATCGATGAGATGAAACCCGTTCGGGGCTAGGCCGGTCATTCGTAGGGACACGGTCAACTTTGCCGGCGAGACAACCTTCTCCACAAGAACCACCGGACCGAGGTTAGCGGTTGGACCGATACACAGCGGTTGCCAAAGCGCCCCATTGCAGCACGTCGAGTTGCTCGGGTCTCGCTTCAGGATCAATTCCAGCAACGGCATACAGAGCGGGGTCGACATGACCGCTGAGTGACCCTCGAAGCATCTTTCGTCGCTTTCCGAACGCCGTGCGTACCAGCCCAAACAAGACGTCCGCCGGAACTGATTCGGGATCGACGGCCGGTGTGGTGTGGCGCACAATCGACACCAACGCTGAATCAATCTTGGGTTGAGGAAGAAACACCGTGGGAGGCACGATTCCGACCACTTTTGCTTTACCCCAGTACGCCACTTTCACTGATACCCCGCCGTACGTTTTCGATCCGGACGGCGCAGCCAGACGTTCACCCACCTCCTTTTGGACCATCACGAGCATGCGGGTGATCAGCGGCTGCTGATCGAGCAGGTCGCAGATCAGTGGCACGCTGATGTTGTAAGGCAGGTTGGCTACCAACGTATGCGTTTCGCCGGCAAGGATCGTGTCCCAATCTGCTTCCATAGCATCGCCTTCCAGCACACGCACCCCGAGCGGTTCGACCTGAGCCCGAAGAATCGGGAGGATAAAGCGATCAAGTTCCAAGACGGTTACTCGCGCGCCCGTCTCGGCTAACGCCAAGGTGAGCGAACCAAGCCCAGGGCCGATCTCTAACACCCGGTCATCGGGGCCAACTTCGGCGAGGCGCGCGATGCGTCGGACGGTATTGGGATCAACTACGAAGTTCTGACCCAGTGCCCGTGATGGGTGAGCTCCATGGGCTTCGAGGAGTTCGGTCGCCTGCTTTCGAGTGAGTGTCATTGAGCTGGCGGATCGTATGCAGACAAACCAAAAAGCCGGTCAGCATTGGCCCAACTCGCTTCAGCGACTTCGCCTACCTCGACACCTTTTGCTGCTGCCAACGCTTCGCCCACCAGCGTGACAAACGCTGGCGTATTGCGCTTTCCACGGTGAGGGAGCGGCGCCAGATATGGCGAATCGGTTTCCACCGTGAACCGATCCATCGGACACAACACTGCCGCTTCTCGAAGGTCGTTGGCTGACTTGTACGACACGATCCCGCTAAAAGACAGCATCACACCATCGGATAACGCCAAGCATAACTCGGCCTCGGCGGGCCCACCCGTAAAGCAATGAAACACGGTACGGCGTGGCACTCCTTCAGCTCGCAGGATCGCCCAGGTGTCTTCCCATGCCTCGCGGGTGTGGATCACCAAGGCAAGGTCGTGATCGTGTGCGAGCCGAATCTGCGCGGCAAACGATTCGGTCTGCAAGCTGCGCGGGGAATGATCGTAGTAATAGTCGAGCCCGCATTCCCCGACGCCGACCACACGAGCACCCGTGGCCTCGTGAAGCATCGGTTGTATCCAATCCCATCCCTGGGTGGCATCGTGAGGGTGAAGGCCAACGGTGGCAAACACTCGGCTGCTTGCCTTGCTGTGTTCGCAGGCCAAGCGCGAACGGGTCTCGTCCGTGCCGACATCGATCAGCCGCAACACGCGCTGGTTTACCGCCGCTTCGACCTCGTCAAGAAACGATAAGGGTGTTGATGATCCGAAGTCTCCGTAGTCCAGATGACAATGTGCATCGGTCCATCTCAACTGGCGCGTTTGGCTCACTGGGCTCATTACGCAATCAACTTGTAACCGATACCACGCACCGTTTGGATCAGTACAGGCTCGGCGGGGTTGGCTTCGATCTTGTTCCGCAGCCGATGTAAGTGAGCGTCAACCAGACGGCCGTCGCCCAGGTGCGAGTACCCCCACACTCGTTCCAACAATTGATCACGGGTTAACACCATGTTGGGATGATCTGCAAGTTCACAAAGCAATCTGAACTCTGTCTTGGTGAGCTCCACTGGCTGTCCGTCACGCAATACCAACGCTTCACCTTCGCGAATTTCTACACCGTGCGGAAGTCTGATCACACGGTTGTTGGAATCGACTACCTCACCACTTTCGGACAGCTCGGATTGTTCGCCCGATTCCTCGGCCGAACGTTCGAGCGCCACGCGCCGAAGCATGGCGCGAATGCGAGCAGTGAGGGCCTTAGGAATGACCGGTTTCGTCACGTAATCGTCGGCGCCTGCTTCGAGGCCAGCCACGAAATCGTGGGTGTCTGTGTTTGCCGTCACAATGATGATCGGGACAATGCTGATGGCCCGAAGATCTCGACACACATCGAACCCACGCCGATCGGGCAACCGAAGGTCAAGAAGCACCAAATCTGGTTGCTCTCGATCGAACGCCTCTAAACCTGCAGCTGCAGTACCTGCTTCAATTACCCGAAAATCCTCATCTTCGAGCACCATCCGAAGTGCCAGACGCATGTCGGGGTCGTCTTCGATGAGTAGCAGCGTTTCATTCATGGCATCAGAACGTTACCGGCGATGTTGATGATGCTGGTCGTCGCAACACCAAAGGTTTACCGCTCTACGTCTACAATTTCCGTTAATGACGGCTGGATCTATTGCTACCAATGACCGATACGGACGGCCGGTTCCTGAAATCGTTGCCCTCATTCGGCTGAAATTGCACTCTCGTCCACTGTCTGATCTGGCCTTTGCCGTCCTGTTGGTTACTTCTGCCTACGGGTCGAGTTTTTTTAGCCTCGGCGATGGGTTGTTTACACCGATGTACCTACCTGCAGCCTTCATGCTTTGGTGGTTCATCGAACGAGGATGGTCAGGTCTTCCCGTCGCGCTTGCCGCTCGCGTTGCGTCGGACCGTCTGGTGTATCCGGAATCGTGGAACAGAGTGTTTCTCACTCTTGCTGTGGGTCTCGTCATCGTGGTGTCCTACGCAGTCGGGGCACAAGCAGTATCGGCCCGCGCCGAACGGTATGAACGTGTCCACGAGGTTGGCTGGTTTATGGCCGTCGGCTGCGTGCTTACTCCGGCTCTGGCCGCCCTCGGAGTGGGAGTTGTAACCATCTTGGGGGGTGAATCGCTTTCAGTGGCGCTTGCCGGATCACGATCCATTTTTGTTGGCGACGCAATTGCGTGCGCGATCGGCACACCATTGCTCCTTCGGCTTACCGGTCGCTGGTCACCCGACGAGCGCAGCATCCGTCCGTTCGACGAACCCAGCTCGACACGCCTTTCCGCTGTTGTTCAGGCGGTGTCTATTTTGCTCGTCCCGCTGATTGCGTTTGGTTCGCAGGCGGGCCTCGATAGTCAGGGCGCCCGCACCGT
>JANMEI010000828.1:0-4717 GCA_031376865.1 Acidimicrobiia bacterium
GGTCGTCCCTCCCGGCGCTGGAGCATTAATTTCCACCCAGACGGCCCGCAGCACACGGGTGAGAAACAGAAAGATCAACCCGATTAGGCAGAACTTCAAAATGGTGAGGACAGCAACTGGCATGTCAGTTGTCGGATCCCACGATGGTGAACTGCGCACTGCCGACGCTGATCTCGTCGCCCACCCGTGCCGTCATCCCTTTTTCTGGCGGAACGCCGCGGCCATTAACTTTGGTTCCGTTTAACGATCCCAGGTCGAGGACCACAACGTGGTCGCCCTCGCCTCGCACTTCGGCATGACGGCGCGACACGTTGGTGTCGTTGACCACGATCTGGCAGTCCGCCATTCGACCGATCACGACAGGTTGTCCGATGATGATCGGGTGTCGATCAGCGGTGCCGTCGCTCAGCCAGGCAATTGGCCTGGGAGCGCGAGTACCCACCCGAAACTCGCTTGCCACTTCAATGATCCCGCGGCGTTGGGCGGGGTCTTCCTGAAGTTCGACCGCAGCTGGTCCCTTCAGTGCGTAACCCTCGTCGGCGGCATGCGCTTCGGCCTCTTCGGCGAGCTCTAAGGCGAGAACGTCGAGCATGCCATCGAAGCGCTCAACGTCTTCGGGGCTTAACGCGATGGTGAAGTGATTGGGTGCCGTTCGCCGGCCTTTGACGCCAACGTCGACAGAAAGATCCATTTCACGCAGCATGCGGCGGGCGAGTTCGACGGGGCGAACCTGGCTTTTGAAGGCGCGCGCAAACGCACCTTCCACCGCCCGCTCTAGTCGTCGTTCAAACCGTGCGAGCCCCATGACCATGCCGAGCCTACCGATCCCGATGAACTCATGGGTTCGCTTGTGTCAGGGATCGGTCCGGGTTGGTGGGTGGTGCTCGGGGCATTATGGAACCAGCTGCTTGTTTGTGCCAACAGTTGGCGGTCTGTGCCGCAAATTGGCTACGCCAAGATTTGGCACAAACAACCAAGAGTTGGCACAAAGCCGGCGCGGTGGAGCACAATTCGGTTGCTCGGACGGTCGGTACGTCGGCTAAGGTTTGATCCTCCGCTCGGGCGAGTGGCGAAATGGCAGACGCGCTAGCTTCAGGTGCTAGTAAGGGTAACCTTGTGGGGGTTCAAGTCCCCCCTCGCCCACGACGACAGAGGGTGAAGTTCTTGCCCGGAAAAGTCACGTGTGGCATTTGGATCTCATGGATCGTCTGCGCGCAGAGGATCCACGGCTGTTCCGCGAAACGCGGCGTCGCGAAGTTGATCTTGCTGATCCGGCCAGCGAGGCCGAGGCCACTGCGTGGTGGGAGGATCTCACCGGTAACGGAGGCGAGGGAATGGTAGTGAAGCCCATTGAGCCCGTAACTAAGAATGCCAAGGGATTGATTCAGCCCGGCGTGAAGGTGCGAGGTCGTGAGTACCTTCGCATCATCTACGGCTCGGAGTACACCGATCCGCAAAACCTGAACCGACTTCGTCTCCGCGGTCTTGGCCATAAGCGCTCATTGGCGTTGCGGGAGTTTTCCCTGGGGATCGAGGCGCTTGATCGTTTTGTGGCTCGTGAACCTTTGCACCGAGTTCACGAATGTGTCTTCGGCGTGCTGTCACTGGAAAGCGACCCGGTTGACCCCAAACTGTAAGACGATGACGCGGGCAACGTATGACGTCGGCCAATTTCTGCGAAACTCTGCGGCGATTGAGCAATTTCTTTTGGGACGTGTTCGCTGAGTTGGATTAATCCGAGTTACCTGCTCGAAGGCACGATTTGTTCTGGAAGGAGAACCAATGAAATGCGATCGCTTTTCACAACTGTGAAATGTCTCCGATCTAGGGTCGCGATCGTTGAATCGTTGAGTCGTTCTGCTAGGGCGAGAATCGAGGCGTCGGTGGCTCCGAGTGGAAGGTCCTCGTATGTCGACGCTAACGACGCGATTCGCAGCAGATCATCGTGAGTTGGGCCGACTACCTCGAATCGATTCGTAGTCATCGATCGAAGCAAAGCAACTTCAGCTGAAGGCCCAAGAGTGGAGCCGATAAGATACGACGCCTCGGCAAGAACAAGTGCTGGAATCGTCAACTTGCCGGGCCCTTCGACAACGAGTTTGCGACACGACTCGTGGTTTGAGTCCCGTCGATTGGCTGCAGCAAAAAGAACGCTCGTATCAAGGATCACTTGGAGCCGAAGCCATCGGCGAGCAACCGATCAGTGTCAAGAGCGGAAATGTCCGCGTCGCCAATGGCGACAAATTCGAATGGGTCCTGTGACGCGTTGGAGAGCTCTCGCGCTGCTTGATCTTCAGCCGAAATCCCCGATTTGATCGCCCGTTCCTTCAACTGACGGGCTGACTCGTCGTCGAGGTGAAGCGTGATGGTAACCATGTCCTCAAGCATACCGAGGTCCTCAACCTCACGGTAGGGGGACCGTGTTCCCTGGTCAGGTAGCGATTGCCCGGTGTGAGATACGTCGGGTGTAGCGGCTCAGCCGAGGCGCCTACTTCTGAACAACGCAGTCGTAGCGAGTCGCCTTCGGGTTACACAATTGGGTTTTTTGCGACCTTGAACGAAGGGACAGCATTGGAGGCGGTCCAAGTTGGTGTGGTTGCGCTTCGAGACCCCGGGACCGTTGCAAGGAGTTGTGCGGAAGATCATTTGATGCTTCCACCCCAAGGCGGGTATCTGCTTCGTTTTTGAAAGTAACGAGATGCTTCTGGAAGCCGATGGAAGACGACGGTCAATTGAGCAGATTGTGGTTTGAGCTTCTCGAAACCACGATTCGACACCTGTTCTCATGAAATATTCTTTCTTCGGAACTAAGTGTACCTATGTGTTGTTTGTTGAGGTTTGTTACCAGAGTGTCGCCACGTCGTATTTTTTGAAGGCCTGATCTTTGGTGAGAATGGTGAGATCAAGTGCCAAGGCTTGGCAGATGAGCAGCCGGTCGAATGGATCGCCGTGGTGTTTGGGAAGTGTCTCAAGTTCAGACAGGTGAGAAAGTTCGACGGGCAATACTTGTATTCGCCCAAGGGTCGTCGCTTGGACGAACCAACTCACCACGTTTGGGGTGAGTTGGAGACCGCCCGACCCTACCTTTATCGACAACTCCCAGGCCGATGCGACACTCACGATGAGCGTCGAAGTCTCATCCAGGATGACAGCCCGCGCCTTTTTCCCAAGTCGTGGGTCATCATCAGACGCCCACAACAACGTGTGGGTGTCAAGAAGGTACGTCATTGAGGAATCACGTTGTCGGCGTAAAACTCTTCTGTTCCGTCAGTGGGTTCCCACGCATCGCTCTGACCGCTGATGGTTCCCTTCATCCAACCAAGTTGGCGCGCTGGGGCACATCCAACGATCCGAGCCACAACGACTCCATGGCGAGTCAGAAAAACCTCCTCACCAGCTTCAGCGAGCCGGACATATTGCGATAGGTGGTCTTTGACCTCTTGAATAGTGGCAGTCTTCATCTGCATCAGCTTAACAACTCGCCAGCTATTCTGGCGAGGTGTTAGGGCTTGGCTCGTTGGCTGGCACCGCCGGTAATGCGATAGAACCCATTGGTGCTTGAAATAAACAACGACGCCACGTTTGCTGCCTTAATTGCCCCGATCATTGACCGTGTTGCGATCTCTGTCCACAATGCCATCGACAAACAGGCAGTGGCAGAGCTGCGTGGCTCGCATCGATTCCATCCGGCCGCACTTGCGTTGTTTGCGCCGACCATCGCTGCCGGAACGATCAGTGGGCACGAATACCGAGAACTCACTCGCTATGAACACTTCGGATCATCAGCAGACTTTTTGCAGGGACTTGCCGATCGGGGTGCGGTCACCCTCGCTGACAATGGCGACATCATTGCCACCGAAGCGGGGCGTGAGGTCGCACTAGAACTTGTCAACCTCCAGACGAAATCCGTCGACGAGCTGTTTGCGCCCCTCCTCACTCACCATGCACACTTACGATCATCTCTTGACCGTGCTGTAGAGGCTGCAGTAGTCGATTCGACGTCGACCCTCGCGCCGTATGCCAAACGTGGCTGGTTGCCGATGGAATCATCCGACGCAGTTCACATCTGGAACAACGCTGTGATCTTGCGGCTACATCGGTCCGATGCTCATGCTCAAGCGTGGGCAAGCGCGGGACTCACACCAACCTCGATGCGAGCGTTGCAACCCGGCACCCAACGAAACGCCATCGAGTCCGACACCAACGTCAAAGCAGGGGTCGCCTGGAACCCCCTGACGACCGACGAACGGCTACAGCTCCTGGCCGGCCTTGGCGCCCTCCCGGGTACGGGTTCCCCGATCTAAAGCATGATGGCTAAGTTTCGCAAATGGGAGTCACAGACTCGCCTTTTCGATTGACGGAGACGTCGTGCCCGCTAACAACCTGCTGTTGAGACACATGCGCATGACCCGAACTTCGACAGGATTCAATTGCATAGGTATATACCGATGTATTAAGGTGGCTGCATGGCTAGACCTGTTCGTCAACACGATGTCTTCACCGCCGTGGCGGAACCAACACGTCGATCAATCCTCGGACTGCTCCAACCCGAACCGCTCCTGGTCGGCGCTATCGCCGCGCGTCTCGACTTCGCTCAACCAACGATCTCGGAACATCTCAACGTTTTGAGCAACGTTGGACTGGTTGCCGCGCACCAGACCGGCCGAGAACGACGGTACGAACTGCAACCCCAGGCCCTTGCGCCGATCGCCTCGTG
>JANMEI010000837.1:0-5749 GCA_031376865.1 Acidimicrobiia bacterium
GGACAAACTCAGCGAGATACTCATTGGCTTCGACTGTTGCGCCGTGGTCGGTGAAGGTTCCAAGAAACTCGATGATGCCGCCGCGTTGCCAAGCGGCTTCGTAGGTGGCGGCCCGCTCTTGATCGGTGACCGTATGAACACTTATTTCACTCGGAACGACCGGCACCCCTGCGCCTGATTCTCGCGCCGCTTGCCGGTACGCCGTTCGATCTTGTTCGTAGGTTGCTCGTTTGTCGACGCGAACTGACCCATTGTGGGCAGGAATGGAAAAGTTGGGCGTGCGTTGGAACACGGTGAGCTGAGCAGCTTGTTTGGCGATGATCGGAATCGACTGAATCGCGGACGAGCCTGTTCCGATGACCGCCACTCGCATCCCAGTGAAATCAACCCCTTGATGGGGCCAACGGCTGGTCCAATAGGTTGGTCCGGCGAATCGATCCGACCCAATGATGTCGACCTCTTTTGGTGCTGACAGACAGCCCGTCGCCATCACGTAATGGCGACACGTCACATCGTCGCCGGTTGAGGTTCGCAGACGCCACCACATCCGCTGCTCATCCCACCGAGCTTCCACAATCCGGGTCGAAAAGCGGATGTCGCGCCGAAGGTCGTGTCGTTCCGCAACATGCTGGGCGTACCGGAGGATTTCCGGTTGCGATGCGTACTTCTCCGACCACGTCCACGATGCTTCCAGTTCGGGATCGAAGCTGTAGGAGTAATCGATGCTCTCAATATCGCAACGAGCTCCGGGATACCTGTTCCAGAACCATGTGCCACCAACGTCATCTCCGGTTTCGAAAACGGTCGTAGAAAAACCGAGATGCCGAAGGCGGTGAAGCAGATACATGCCAGCAAATCCTGCGCCAACTACAGCTACGTCCACATCTGGTCGTTCGAGTTCTGGTTCAGCCACGGCACGTCTCCCTCATCTCGTCCGAACGTCAGCCGACGGGACGTATGCGAACACTAACTACTAGCCAGCGTTTCGGCCAGTTTGGGCTACGAACACTAAAACGTAGGCACCGCACGGGTCACATCAGTGAGGCGATCAGCCCGACACTTGGGTCAATGGTCCCGCTGTACAGCGAATGCCAAGCGGCTTGAGCAGCCGTTGGCCCATGATGTTCTTCTACCGTCAGCCAGGTCCGGCTGGATTCGATAAACGCAGCAAGCCCTGCCTTTGTGCGAAGGGCATACTCTTGGGCTCCCCACTCGGCGAGGCACGAGTCCATTGCGGTCGGCGCAAAAAACATAGTCGGTTGCGGTCCTGCCGGAACGAGAGCGGGGCCCGCGTCGTGATGGCTCTTTCCCACCACCATCGAATGCGCGATCAACTCGGCGAGGCGGCCGTGTACAGCTGCAACCACCGATCCTGCGCCAGCCATATCGACCACCACCGATGGTTCCATCTCGATCTGATCAACCTCGTCGTAAGTAAGCACTTTGGCGTAAAGACCGGTTGATTCCACAAAATCGCGATTCGAGGCCGAGGTAAGCCCAACCAACTTGAGGTCCGTTTCCTTGCCCGCACAGCTAGCGTATCCGAGCGCTGTTTTGCTGCTGGCCGACATCACAATCGCCTGCGTTGCGCCGAGGTAGCGCTGAGTCCGAAAAAACTGGTCAATCAGGAACCCGGTCAGGTATAGCCCTCGTAGCAGCGAGTGGCGGTGCTCCTCGAGAAGCGATGTATACATACCATCAAGATCGGTGCGAATGAAACCTCGATAGGCGCCAGCATGCTTGGCACGATGCGGTCCATCATCGCGAAAGCCAACCCCGGTTGCCGTCGCAGCTATATCGACCGATGTTGCCATCGGGAACCACCCGTAGTACCGACTACCAGTGGCAAGTCCATCGACGTGGGACTCCGAAATTTGTGCCCATCCCATCGCCGGAACGTTTCCCCATTCAACGTCGAGGGGAACTGGGAAAAAGTTCCAGTAATCCAACATGTCACCAAACTGCGCATACGTCACGTTATTGGCGGTCAACCCGAAGTGCTCAACCTCGAGGCGGATACAACCAGTTGCCAACGGCTCTAGTTCGGACGTCACCAATCGCGATTCGCCAATGGACGATCGATTGATCTGGAGTTCGGTTCGAGTTGTCACGGATCGCACTTTGCCACACCCAAGCTGCGAGACTGAACTATGCGCCGACTTGAGATCGAACAGAAACTGCACAACGACCGGGTGTGGTTGCTCACCGCCTACCAAGAATTGACTGACGAACAACTCCACGTAGGGCTGACGCCAAGCGAGCACGATGCCGCCAACCTGTGGTCTGCGCTAGACCACTTGGCGCACCTATCACTGATCGAGCACAATTTTGCTGGGATGGTGCGCAAACATGTCGCGGGTCACGCAAATCCAGTGGGGCTCACTACCGATGCCTCGGGCCAAGCTCGAACGCGTGACCAAATCATGGCAACCGTTCACGCCATGACCGACGAATGGCAACACAAACACGCTGGAAAATCCTTCGACGAGGTCGTTGCGCTCGGGCAGACCGCTCGAGCCGTCACGCTTACGCTCCTCGCCGAACTGTCCAACGAGCAATTACTCGAAACGCTGCCCGGCGCCCCCTGGGCGGATGGAACCATCGGTGGCGTCTTGGCGGCAAACGCCGATCATGGTCGGATGCATTGGAAGTGGGTGACGGACGCGTTCAACGCATCGAAAGACTCACTCGACTAGCGCTAGCGCATCGAGGCGATCGCCGCGATCGCCCGGATGTGATCCGGTGAGATTCCGCAACAACCACCGATGATGGACGCTCCGCGCTCAATCCACGATTGAGCGAACTCCGCATATCGTGCAACTGAGAGGTCGTCTCGAAGCGACGTGAGCGACTCGTTGGCGCCGTGGTCGGGCTCAGTATTATCGAAGGCGTTGCCGTAGACCCCGATCTGAACGGGTGCCGACCCCAGTGCGAGGTGTGCTTGTTCAACGGCGTTTGCCATCACCTCGGGTTGCGAACAGTTGAACAGGACCGCATCGACATCGGCGGCGCAGGCATCGAGAGCGTCAACAATCGATTCGCCGGATCGCAGTACCGACGGGCCGCTATGTTGCAGACGATCATCGAGGGTGAACGAAATCCACCTGGGTAACGATGAAGCGGTGTTGGTAGCTGTAATCGCGGCGCGAGCCTCGGCAATGGAACTGGTTGTTTCGATGAGCCAGTGGTCGACGGAACCAGCGAGGGCATCGACGAGTATCTCAAGCAACGGCGCTGCGGTCGCCAGCTCGAAAAGATCCGGGCGGTACGACCCCAGCACCGGTGGGATCGAACCAGCCACCCGGACCGACGGTGAACCAACCTCGCCCCCGTGAGCATCAGTTACGGCTTGACGACCAAGCTCACCCGCCAGCTTTGCTAAGCGATGACCATCCGCAGCAAACCGGTCAGCACCAATATGGAACGGAACACACGCATAGGTGTTGGTCGTCACCACCGTGGCACCAGCGGCGATGAAGTTGCGGTGAGCCTGCACAACCCACTCGGGCCCTTCCAGCAACGCCAGCGCCGACCATTCCGGTTGTCGAAAGGGGGCCCCTATTCGTTGCAGTTCCCTACCGGTACCGCCGTCAAGAATCGTGATGTCCATGGCCGAGAGCGTAGAAGTTCGCTGAACCCGGTTGGGAACTGCCAGAACACCGCCGGTGTTGTTCTCCCGCAAACAGGTGAGCGGCAAACCCATGATTCAAGATATTGAGTGGGCACGCCGAAAGAAACCCGTATGGACCAACACTGGAATGGAGCACGTCGATTTTTGATGTACGCCGTATTGGTCCTTGTCCCGGTGCTGGTGCTTGGCGCCATTCTCAACCTGGTGATCACGCGAGAAGCAGACAACAACGCTCTGCTCACCGCCCAACTGCAGGCATCGGCGATCAACGAGGCGGGAATCGAACCGGTGTTAACGGGCCGACCCTTAACCGAGGGACTAACCGCAACGGAGCGAGCTGAGTTAGTCGAGTCAACGAACGAAGTTGTCCGGTCTGGCATTTTGCGACTGCGCCTTCGAGATCTTGAAGGCCGAATCGCATTCGACGCCGAGTATCCACTCTCACCACCAGGCCCTCCGATCATTGATCGGGGTCTGGCAAATCTTCTGAAAACCGGAGTCCCGGACCCCGAATTGGCCGTGCTCAACACCGACACCGTCGACTCTACGCAGGGGCCACAGGTTCGAAGCATCGAGGTCTATCTACCGATCCATCGTCGAGGTGGCGAAAACGAGACGATGATCGGCGCACTCGAGATCTATGTTCCGTATGAACCAATTGCGCTCAACCGAGATGCCTCACTTCGCCGCGCTCATATTGCACTATTCGGCGGTCTGTGCGGTTTGTGGATGTTGTTGGCAGTAATGGTGTGGTCAACGAGCAAACGAATTCACCGGCAAAGCAAAGCCAACCATCATTTGTCGCTTCATGACGGATTAACTGGCTTACCCAATCGCGCGTTGTTCGTGGACCGCATCGAACACGCAGTTGCGCAGGCATCGAGGACGGCGTTGCCAATCACCACTGCCATCGTCGGTCTGGACCGATTCAAAGCGGTGAACGACACTCTTGGGCACGAAACCGGCGATCAACTACTACGAGCGTTGGCAATTCGTATGCGCGATTCGCTTCGCCCCGGCGACACCATCGCTCGGCTCGGTGGCGACGAGTTCGGCTTTGTTCTTCCCAACGTCGGCGGCCAAGCGGCTCAGGCACTTTTGCAGCGGTTGCGCGCCATCATCGCTGACGAGGTACAACTCGAAGGCGTTCCGATGATGGTCGAGGCCAGCATCGGTTGGTCAGAATGGCCGCTCCATGGAGAGACTGCAGATCAGTTACTCCGCACCGCTGACCATGCTCTGGCCGAAGCGAAAACCGGGCGGGCCGAAGTGGTCGCGTACCAGGAAGGTTCGATCAATGCCGATCCGCTGCGACTGTCATTGATCGCTGAACTTCGCCAAGCACTTGCTTCAAACCAATTGGAACTGCACTACCAAACGCAGGTTGATGCCAGGACTCAGATGCCTTCGGGAGTCGAAGCCCTCATCCGTTGGAACCATCCAACTCGCGGTCGCATTGCCCCGGACTATTTCATCCCATTGGCGGAATCGACCGGGCTGATTGGTCCACTTACTCGCTGGGTCATCGAGACGGCTGTCTCACAACTCGCAAGCTGGGGCCCCGCCCTAGGTGACCTGTCCGTGGCAATTAACGTGTCCGCTCGGAACCTCTCGGAGGTTGGTATCGCCGAGTGGATTGTGGAGCGATTGCAGTTCCACAATGTGGACCCTTCTCGGGTTGTTTTGGAAGTAACCGAAACCAGTTTTACCAATGACGAGGCTGCCGCTTCTGCGCACATTGCCACCCTTGATGCGGCTGGCATCGACGTAAGCTTGGACGACTTCGGTCAGGGCTACACATCACTCAGTCATCTGGCCAATTTACGAATTAGTGAACTGAAAATCGATCGCAGTTTTGTCACCGGCATGCTCGAAGAGCCAAAGAAACGCGCCATCGTTGCCTCGGTGATCGAACTCGGCCATCAGCTCGGTTTTCGCGTGGTTGCCGAAGGCGTCGAAACGCTGGCGGTCTACCACGAGCTTCGTGATCTTCGTTGTGACGTGATGCAGGGCTACCTCTTTTCGCAGCCGTTGTCGCAATCGCTTCTTCGTGCTTCGCTACTCGACTATCGAATCCCGGCCAAACGGGAAACCGTTCCAGCTTCGTAATCAACGACC
>JANMEI010000191.1:0-2141 GCA_031376865.1 Acidimicrobiia bacterium
CGCCGGGCAACGCAGCGCAGTCACCGCCCGGCAGTCACCGCCCGGCAGTCACCGCCGTGCGTGATACGCCACGCGCCGTGTTCGAGCCGGCGTTTTTGGATGAGCGTGTTGACCGCGCTCACGGTTTCGTGCGTGGCCGCAGTTATCAGCACCCGCTGCCCCTCCGCATTGGCCCGGTGCCAGATGCCGGCGGCTTGGCGGATGTCATCGTAGACACCCGTCGCGGCGTGAAGCACCCCGCACACTCCCGGCGCGATGCAGCGCGTGCGGTGCCCGATAACGCGCGCGGTCGTCGTGCGCGATAGCAGCCATGGTGCAGCGCTGATCGGCGACACGATGGGTGCCCCCGACCGCCGGCTCAGGGGCGCACCTTCGCGCGTAGTCCGCGCTCGTTCCTGACCCCACGTGCAACCCGAGACCTTGAGACGGCTGTGGGGGCAAATCAACCGTCTACTTTCCTTAACGTGCTCTGTGGTCCGTTTTCTCACGCCTCCCGGAATTGAGATCTCAAAGGCTGGCAACGACGATGTCTACGATCTCGTGATCGCGGTCTCAGTTGGGCAACCCAGTGTCGATGAGAGCCCTCCGACTCCGCGGCCTCATCACATAGGCAAAACGAAGAAGTTCTCACTTCTTGGTACTAAGTCTTTCGCCGGGCTTGTGGAGGCGCTTTGTTAACGCGCTGAGCTCGGTGAAGGTCAGTCGTGGAATACTTCGACTGCTACACAAGTCTCGGGCACGGAGTTGGCGGTGCAGGGTTCGTACTCTCCCGACGCGAGCGTTGGCGGAAGAAGAAAGCGTGATGGTGCTGCGGATATCCCATCGTCGAGAATTATGAACTTTGCAGCGTCCTCTTCAAAACCCATCGGGATCTCCGGGTTCCCGTCGCTGCGCAACAACGCCCGGTTCTCCCCGGACTTTCCAACCCAAACATAGCCACCGCAAATCGTCCAAGTCGTGGGCGGCAAAACTCGCTCACACGAGAGCAACATCTGCCCGTGTAAAGACAGTTTCGGCCTCGTGTGAGCGGAACCGCTGGGGATCGCCCCAAGAAAACCGACTAGGCGACCGGACTTGGGTCCGCAGCTGTCAATGGAGTTTCGATAACGAGCGGCTGCTTGAAGAGCACACGCCAACGGCTGACCTTCTGTGCGACGATCACATCGTTGGAAGCGGTGTCGTGTAGGACCGTTGCGTTCGCAAACTCAACCAGCCGCCGATCCGAAACCAGTACTCCATCGTTGAAAAGCGCCTGATTTCCGGCCGACGTATCGCCCCGGGAAGGATCCAACTGCTCGACCACTTTCGTCTTCGGAGTCTCCGCCACCGCCTTTCCTGTTTCTTTGTTGAACAGCCACAGGTGTTTGTCAATACCAACCCACACTCCGCCAGAACCTGCGACCACGGACATTGCTCCCGCGGCGTCGTAGCCGGACCAGATTCGAGCGATATCGGTACGCCACACCTCAGCTCCCGTTCTAAGGTCGAAAGCGGCAACAGTGGCCCCGCTGTCTTGGGGAGTAACCCGATACAGCATTCCGTCAAAAACGGTGGCGCTCACGAAGACATTCTCAGGCGGAGGTTGTAACGAAAACCCGGTCACTACCGGAGTGTCCTTTCCGGATTGGCCATAGTCGACAACGGTTGCCGAGCTATAGCTGGTTGCGAGTCCAACGACTCTTTGGCCGTCGGCAAAAAATCGACGTGAGTCGAAGAGCGCAGCGTCGACCCGCCCCTCCAACTGACCTGCATCAGTCAGCTGCGCAAATTGGCCGGCTTCGGTAGCGTCAGCCTCAAGCATCACCGCTACCCGATCCGCGATCCGGCGCGTCTGGTTCTTCGCAAAACGAATCTTGCTGGCGGGAACCGGCGAAGCACCATTGATCACCCATTTATCTCGACCGGTCAAGGGATCAAGCCCAACGACAAGAACACCTTTGTCTGGATCGCCATCCGTTCCCGCACACGTGTCAAAACGCGCAATCACGGTTTCGTGAGCCGCGATAAAGGGGATCTTCTCGTTGGCGCATCGGCCACCTGTGAGGCCCGGACCAAACTCCCATGTCCGAGACCAGATTCGCTGTCCTCCCTCAAAGCTCTCAACGAAGACGCCTATTCTCTTGTTGTATGGCTGAGTGTCG
>JANMEI010000875.1:0-2765 GCA_031376865.1 Acidimicrobiia bacterium
GTTGGCATGGTGATTAACATGGCGGCAAGCCCATGTACTTGCGCCCACACAATGCGGGCAGCTAACTGCGCATCACCCTGAGGAATAGAACCCTCGTCCATGCTGGCCCGCACATTGTCCACCAGATCGTCAAACGCCGACAAGTCGTTTTCTGGTCCAGCGCTGAACGGGTCACCTGCTAAAGCGCCAGCAGTCATAAAGAGAGCTTTGTATGCATCACTATGGGTCGTGGCATACCGGATGTATGCGCGGCCTCTCTTTTCCAACCCGTCGGCGGCAGTCGGCGCAGCACGTCCTGCGCGCTGCAGGTAGCGCCGAAACTGCATCATCTGCCGGGTGTGAACAGCAACAAACAGTGCTTCTTTATCGACGAAGTGGTTGTACAGCATGGGTGCCGTCACGCCGACACGCCGAACAATGTCGGCAACAGAAACCGCATCGACACTTCCGAACTCGGCGAGCAATTGTTCCGCTGCGTTGATGAGTTCCTCACGTACCTGCCCGCCGTCACCACGCGCTGAACGCTGGCGGCGGGGTGATGTTGCACTTTGAGTCACGACGAAAGCGTAGTTCTTAGACGGCAGACCATCATGCTGACATTTCTAGTTTTTAAGTTAACAAGTTAAGTTAGTATGCTAAGGTAGCAGTGCAGCAAGCAACCGAAACGAGACACGCATGAACGCATCGAGTACCGCAAAAGTTCTCACGTCTGTCTCTGATTCCCGAAACCGATGGCTTGTCCTTGCGGTCATCTGCGTCGCCACCTACGCAGTTTTGGTTGATACATCCATCGTGAACGTGGCCCTTCCTACCTTGGTGCGCGAACTTGACGCCACCACCACAGAATTAAAGTGGATTGTCGACGCATACAACTTGTCGTTTGCTGCTCTCGTTCTGGTTGGTGGAAGCCTCGGTGATCGATTCGGGCGAAAGACAACGCTCCTCGGCGGATTAGTGATCTTTGCTGGCGGTAACCTGATCGCAACAACGATGAATACGCCGCAAGGACTGATGGTCATGCGGGCTGTGATGGGGGTAGGTGCGGCATTTGTATTTCCAGCCACGCTTTCCATCATCACGAACGTCTTCACCGATCGATCCGAACGGGCTAAAGCCATTGGCCTTTGGGGTGCAATGACGGGATTAGGTGTGGCGTCGGCGCCGATTATCGGTGGACTGGTCATCGAGCAGGGTTCCTGGCGTTGGATATTCGCCATTGTTGTTCCAATATCCGTCGTGGCTTTTGCTTTGACAGTGATATTTGTTCCACAGTCCTCAGACGCGGAAACTCCTCCCCTCGACGTCGTTGGACTGGCGCTGTCGATTGTCGCTCTCGCTGCGTTGGTCACTGCGATCATCCAAGCACCCGAGTGGGGCTGGGGGTCAGCTCGGACCCTTGGCCTGGCGGTTTTCGCGCTGATGACGGGGGCTGTTTTCGCTTGGTGGGAGGCGCGTCAATCCCATCCGATGCTTGATGTGAAGTTGTTTACCAACCTGCGTTTCACCGCCGCATCAGGCGCAGTCACATTTGCCTTCTTTGCACTGTTTGGCTTCATCTTCTTGATCACTCAGTACTTTCAATTCGTACGTGGCTACTCTCCTTTTGAATCCGGCCTGCGTGTTATTCCCGTCGCAGTTTCCATTGCCCTTTCCTCGATCATGGGTCCCCGCCTTGCGCTTCGATTTGGAAGCAACCGGTTAGTCACAGTCGGACTGCTGTTCATGTCCACCGGATTCGCATGGATTGCGATCTCTCAGGCCAATATGAAATACACGATGATCATTGGGCAGATGATCTTCCTCGGATTTGGTCTGGGCTTTACGAGCGCCCCGGCCACCGAAGCAATCATGGGCGTAGTGCCAGCCAACAAAGCGGGACAAGGCTCAGCGGTCAATGATGCCACCCGTGAAGTGGGCGGCACATTGGGTGTTGCCGTCATTGGAAGCGTCTTTGCCTCGATTTACTCGGGTGCGCTTGGCGATAAACCTGGGTGGGACAAGCTGCCCGAAGGATTGCTCACCAAAGCCGAGGATGGCATCGGTTTGGCCTTTGGCGTAGTGCAGGGAGTCGGGGACTCTGTTTCTGCGACAGAAGCGCAAACGCTGACCGCTGGTGCGATCGATTCGTTCATGGCCGGGCTGCACGCTGGGTGCGCGGTCGCAGCTGCAGTGACCTTCCTCGGAGCATTGCTGGCCACAGCGCTGCTGCCAGCGCAACCAAACGCCGCACAGGACCTGGAATCCGCTTAAGCACTCGACGTCAATCAACGCTGCATCCCCGCCGATCGGCGTGAAAGACTGGTGCCATGTCGAGTGCACCCGCCCTGTTCAGCAACGTCGAGATGGCTCCCCGTGATCCAATCCTGGGGCTTAACGAGCAATTCAATGCCGATCCCAACCCCAGCAAGGTCAACCTCGGCGTTGGCGTGTACTACGACGAAAACGGCAAACTGCCGGTCCTGAAGTGCGTCACCGAGGCTGAACAGGCGTTGCTTGGCGCAGTCCGAGCTCGCGGATATCTACCCATCGACGGCCTTGCTACCTATGACAAAGCGGTGCAGCATCTTGTCTTTGGTGCCGATTCTGCTGTCGTGACCGAGGGCAGAGTTGCCACTATCCAAGCGCTTGGCGGGACCGGCGGGTTGAAGGTCGGCGCCGACTTCATCAAGAAAAACACAAGCGCTACGAAGGTGTTGAACTCAGACCACAGCTGGGAAAACCATAGCGACCTGTTTCTCAACGATGGTTTCTAGGTGGAGAGCTAT
>JANMEI010000879.1:0-3595 GCA_031376865.1 Acidimicrobiia bacterium
CAGCAAACGCAGCAAGCGTTGTGACGACAAAAGCCACTGCGCTAAACTCTGTGGCCTTAGCCGCCAAAACACTCAGCCGTTGCGGAGTCGCCGCGAACGTCGTTCGAATCATGCCACTGGCATATTCGTTTGTAATGATCAGAATGCCAAGTACACCTACGGCCAGCTGGGCAAGCCCGCCACCCACCAAGCTGAAGGTGATGGGGTTAAACGAGGCTTTGTCGCGGGCGGTGAGCTTGTCGAATTGGGCGACCTCTACGAGACACACGATTGCTGCCAGCCCAACCATCGCAACTGCAGCGCTGAAGAGTGTCCAATAGGTCGAGCGAACCGTGCGCAAACGCGTCCATTCCGACCGGAGCACGTCACCGAAGATTCGTTGGGTTGGGTGGGGTTTGTTCCTCGCCAGTAGCACCGGAGCAGGTGACTTTGGTAGCGCTACTGCGTCGCTGATAGTCATGTCATGCAGCTTTCGGGGTTGGTGTGTTGATGGGCTCTGGACTTGTGTCACTGGTTGTGGTGGCAGATCGGTATTCCACGCTGTCGTGGGTCAGCGTCATATAAATATCCTCAAGGGATGCCGCCTGCGGAGCCAATTCGTGAATGGCAACCCGTTGCGCTGCAGCCATGTCTGCAATCACTGGGGCCGTCATGCCCATTACAGCTAATGAACCGTCTGGCTCTGAAGAACTGGATCCGCCGTGAGACGCAATCAACTTCACCAGTTCGGCTTGTTGGGGTGATCGTACGCGGACATAGTTATGAGTACTTGAAGTAACAAGGTCTTTGATGCTCGATTCTGCCAGGAGCTTTCCGCGACCTACGACGATCACATGATCGGCAGTAAGGGCCATTTCAGCCATGAGATGGCTCGACACAAACACCGTCCTTCCCTCGTTTGCCAGCAAACGCAACAAGTTGCGTACCCAGACGATGCCTTCGGGGTCGAGTCCATTAACCGGCTCGTCAAAGATCAACACTCCCGGGTCTCCCAGCAGGGCTGCACCAATTCCCAGACGTTGACCCATCCCGAGCGAAAACGATCCCGCGCGCTTATGAGCAACACTGGTTAACCCCACAAGGTCAAGTACCTCGTCAACCCGATGTCGACCGATTCCGTTGCTCAACGCTAAGCACAAGAGATGGTTGTACGCACTACGCCCCTCGTGCACCGCCTTGGCATCTAACAGCGCGCCAACCTCAAACAATGGCCGACGCAGCGAAGTGTACGCCCGGCCGTCGATTGTCACCGTGCCCTTCGTTGGGGAGTCGAGGCCAAGAATCATTCGTAGCGTCGTTGACTTCCCGGCACCGTTCGGGCCGAGAAAGCCAGTGACCTGACCTTCACGAACCTGAAATGACAAGTCGTCTACCGCAACGGTTGACCCGTAACGCTTTGCTAACCCAATCGCCTTGATCATAGGAACATCCTTTCCAAGCACTTCTGCTCCTTTTACCCGTCCTGACAACCGCTAAACATCGAAAATCCCTGGGATGTCTGAACTTCGAGTTTCCTGAACTTGCTCGCTGAGAAGGGTTTCGTCGGAAGTGAACTGGGTACTGCCTGCTGCGACGCCTCGTAGAGGTTGCGAAGGAGTCATCATGTTCAGAGAACCAACGCCACTACCGATCGGGCCAGGTGGCCGCTCGATTGAGTTCGAGGGCCGCAATGATGTTGTCCAGCGGCTCGCACTTCTCACGCTCGCCAGCCTGGGATACGACCACGAGCAATGGCGCGTGCAGATAACGAATGGCGAGCGACAACCGTGGTTGGTTGAGTTGCACAATTCGTGCTCACTGCCAGATGACCTCGGTGAGGCAGCCCACATCGCAACGGTAGTTTCGTCGAACCTTGAAGCAATCCTTCAGGCGCGGCCTCACACCTCTGTGGTGTTTCATCGCTGACATCGGCTTGAACGTCATCTTCTGAATACGGGTTTAACGCATTGGATGTATGGGTACTGATCAACTACCAGTCGCGGTGCCACCTCGGCGCCCCGTTGTCAGGAGCCCGCATGTCCTCTATCCACTCTCGAACAAGTACTCGAAAGCGCTCATTTGTCGTCGGAGGGTTTTTCGTCATAATTGCAGTGATGGCAACGCTCGTTGCATATTCACCAGCTCAAGGAGCAACGAAACGAACGAAGTATGCCACGCGTATGTCGTTAGTGTTTCTCGGAGATGAGCGAACGATTGCCGCCGGAGCCGCTGGCGTTTTCAGCTTTACCGTGACACCAAACGGAAGGATGCGAAGTCCAATGGCGTTCGATGTTCCCGATTTGCCAAACGGAACATCGGCAACCGTCACTTCGACCGGAGGGACCTCTTACAAGTTGAACGTAAACACGACCGCATCCTCAACAGGCGGTTCAGCGGTCTACGCGCTTCGTGCCCGGTCCGGGAGTCTTTCCAGCACCGCCAGTTTCCGATTAACAGTCGCTGCGACTCCCTGTGTAACACCACCCACCACATCCCCTCCGTCAACAACAGCTGCTTCGACAACAACACCAGTCGGTGCTGGAGATTTTGCTATCTCATCGTCGACTGCCGCAGTCAACGCCACACCAAATCAAACAAGTGCGTTGACGGTCGTGGTCACCAGAAACAATGGGTTCACCGGACCGGTCACTTTTAAAGCAGATGGCATCCCGGCAAACGTAGTTGCGACGTTCGCACCAAGTCCCACCACGACCGGGACGACGTTGTACGTCACGCCAGGAACGGCGGCGTTGTCAGGGACCTATCTAATGGTGATCAGTGCATCCGCAGGTTCGACAACCCGCTCGATCGCGCAAGCGTTGGTCATCACTCGAACCGGTTCGTTTGCGTTCTCGATGTCGCCGTCTGCGCTCAGCACTCCTCAAGGAATGGCGGCATCGACCACGGTGACCGTCGGTCCCGCTGGAAGTGAAACCATCGCTCCCGATGTGAAATTCTCCATTTCCGGCAATCCCAGCGGTGTCGCTCTTCTGACGCCGATCACTACGGGCACATCCACGAAGTTGACGTTTCTGACGAGTGCAGCACTCACCCCGGGTATCTACCGATTCATTGTCAGAGGAACTAGCGGTGCCTATGCCCAAGGTTTGCAGCTCACCTTGACGGTGAGGTCGAACGTGCCAGGTTTCGGGCTATCGGCTTCGCCAACCAACCAAACCGTGGCGCGAGGATCGTCTGTGAGCTATGCCATAGCGGTTGCTCGCACCAACAACTTTGCTGCGCCCATCACGTTTAACTTGACGGGCCTTCCACCATCAGCGACGGCGGTGTTCGAGCCAACTGCAGCTGGCGTGACCTTAACTATCAACACGCTTGCCACCATGGCTCCCACCTCATATCCACTGCAGGTCACCGGAACGAGCGGTGCACTTGTGTCATCTGTTTCCTTGACACTCACCGTCACTTCACCTGCTGTGTAGAACATCTCCCTAACGTTCCCAAACGTTTCAACGAGGGACACATCGGGTAGGAGTGGCCACGATGTCACGATTGCGAGCGATCATCCAGGCAATTGATCGCTGGCAGCAGCGGACTCGCATCGCAGCGTTCCTGTTTGCGGTGTACAAAAAATTTGGCGATGACCGTGGCGGCCAGC
>JANMEI010000932.1:0-5458 GCA_031376865.1 Acidimicrobiia bacterium
GCCCCACACACCCGACGCACCGTACGGAGGCGGGATGCGCTGTCTGGATTTAGTGTGGGACGAACTGCGATCTGCAGGATGGCTGGTCAATCAAACCCGGATGTGGACGGCATCACATTGGGCCATTCGGGCCGGTGCAGACTGGACGGAAGGCGAAGATGAATTGTTCCGCCATCTCCTCGACGGGTCACGGGCAGCCAACCGGTTGGGGTGGCAGTGGACGGTAGGGACTGGCAACGGAAAGCCGTACGGATTCTCGCGATGGCAGGTAACGAAACGTGCTCCCGGCACCTGCGACGAGTGTGTTCATCGCCATCGTTGCCCGATTGAACGTTGGCCATCTGAACAGCAGGTTGAGTGGCTTGAGTCGCCCGATCCGCTGCTACGCCGCGACCCAAATCTCGAGCGCACTCATGGCCCGCTTGTGGCCCAATATCGTTCAACCCCTGAAATGGTGTGGCTTACTGCGGAATCGCTTGGCGATGCTGATCCTGCGCTGTGTGCACATACTGAGTTGCCAGCAGTATTCGTCTTCGATGAAGCATTGCTGTTACGGCTGCGGCTCAGCGCAAAGCGATTGGTGTTTCTGGCCGAATGCCTCAGCGAACTAGCAACCAGACGCGATCTCGTACTGTACCTTGGAGATCCGTCGACCTTGCTGGAAGGTTTCCCGGTCGCCACCACATTTGCGCCCGTACCCGGTTGGAGACGGTTAACCGACGATGGATCTCGCGTTGCTGCTCTGCACCCGTGGCCGTGGCTGCGTCGCCCTCATGCCGGAGCTATCGGGTCGTTTAGCGCCTGGCGGAAGTGATCCCAACCACAGATCGGATTGGATGACCGGTTCGATATGCACCCGGGGTCATGCCCGTCGCGGCACGAAACTGTTTGGTGAAACTCGGCTGATCAAAAAATCCGCACTCTGCAGCGATCTCCGCAATGGGTTGATTGCTATGAGATAGTCGGAACATCGATTCGTCAAAACGAAGCCGCTGTACTAGCTGACGTGGCGACATACCGAAGACTCGCCTGACTTGGCGATCAAGCTGGGCAGCAGATACCTGGCCAGTGGCTGCGAGGTCAGCAATGCGAAGGTTCTCGCCAAGATGTGCTTGTACGTGTTCAATCAGCGAGGCCAACGATGCCGAACTGGTTTCGATACCCGGTGCGTCAGCCGACACCACCAAAATCGCTACTGGCTTCGCTGCGTCGTTCAATAAGCGAACCTTCGATGTGGTGCTCCATCGCAGTTCTCCCGATGGATCAGAGATCAGCTCCAGATGGTCGTGCAAGGGTCGTCCGGTTCGGAGCACCGCCTGGTCTTGACGCTCGTATAGCTCTACGAGGTCTGCCGGAAAGAAATCAGCAGCGCGCTTACCAAAGACGTCGGCTACACGTTTTGCCCCCGTTCGGTCAGCGAAGGCTTGATTGGAGTAGACGTACTCGCCGGTTTCGTTTTTTGCACAGGCCATCAACTTGGGCATGCCATCGAACAATTCCGCGAAGGCGGTCAGGCCGAGCGAACCCTGGTGTGCCTGTCGAGCGGAAGTTGCCATCATTTGAGTTTGGTCTGTCCTGAGACCGTTGTCACCCATCTACGTGTTTTGTGATCAATAGATACAAGACGCCCCGTGGACACTGGTTACATGAACGCAGACCGATCATCTGATCAGTACCTCCACGTTGACGACTCAGCCGTTACCGTTCAGGCCGCAGACGCTGCTGTTCGGTTTGCGATCTCGGTTCTGGAGTCAGCAACTCCGACCCACAAGGAGCGGGCCAAGGCGCGCCGGCTCGATTCCATACTCGCTTCGGCGCCCAGTCGCGATGCATTGATGCGGTTGACCGACGAAGTGCTTCGAGTGGCTCAACCAGTTCACGCCATGAAATTGCTCACATCGGCGAGCGCCGGTAGCGCACTCACGGGTTTTCCGGCGCAAGATCGCTTCGCCATGAAACTTGGTGTTCTCGGTGGCCGGTTGGCACCCAGACTGACCAAACGCATCGTGGACGCACGCATTGTCGCCGAAACCACCGGCGTCATTATCCCGAAAGAAGAGCCGACCTTCACCAAGTCCATCACGTCGATCGTTGACGCTGGATTTCGAACCAACGTCAACGTGCTGGGCGAGTCAATCTTGGGTGACGATCAAGCTGACGAGCGTTTGGCTGACGTGCTGGGGGTTTTGACAAGGTCCGATGCTGGGTATGTGTCGGTCAAGATTTCGGCGTTGTGCGCCAACCTGGATGTTCTTGCGTTTGACGACTCGGTTGATCGAATTTGCGAGCGCTTGAGAGTGTTATACCGGGCTGCGATGCACCGGTCACCAGTCGGGTTTGTCAACCTTGATATGGAGGAGTACCGAGATCTGGCGCTCACGATCGCAGCGTTTACCCGAGTGTTAGGTGAAGAGGAATTCCTTGGCATGTTTGCCGGAATTGTCCTGCAGGCATATCTTCCCGATTCCAATGCGGCACTTGACGAGTTGTCCGCATGGGCATGCACCCGTCGTGATCGCGGCGGCGCGCCGATCAAGATTCGTCTGGTGAAGGGCGCCAACCTGGCGATGGAGTTGGTCGAAGCAGAAACTCATGGTTGGGTTTGTGCTCCTTATGCGACCAAACACGAAGTCGATGCCAACCTGAAGCGACTCTTGGAAGTTGCACTGCAACCTTCTTATGATGGGGCGCTACAACTCGGGTTGGGGTCACACAACTTGTTCGATATCGGCTGGGCCCATGGACTCGCTGTCCGCCTTAATCAGGCTCACCGGTTGGAGTTTGAAATGTTGGCCGGCATGGCTTCAGCGCAGTCCCGGGTGATTGCAGCAGGTGATCACGGTGTTCGAATCTACGTGCCGACGGTGCAACGTTCAGCGATGGATGCAGCCATCTCGTATCTCGCTCGACGTTTGGATGAAAACGCTGGGACTGAGAATTTTCTTCGTAACCTCCTTCAGTTGGAACCCGGAACACCAATTTTTGCCGCCGAAGAACAGCGATTCCGAAAGGCTGTTGCCGATCGATTTGTGGTTACTCCTCTACCGCGTCGTCATCAACCCGACGTTGCGATGACTCAAACGGCTAACACACCGCTCCAGTTCGAGAACGCATCCGATACTGACTTCACTGACCCGTCGAAACGACGAGCAGCGTCCGCAGCACTGTTGCAGTTCGTTCCGCGACCTTTACCAGTAATCGAGTCGGAGGAACAGATCGATCACCTCTTGGCGGTCAGCCGACTAGCGAACCGGTGCACCGCTGCTCAGTTATATGCGGTTGCAGATTTGATGGAACGAGAGCGATTCCTCACCTTGGCAGTGATGGCGCACACCACGGGAAAGACGGTCCGCGAGGGTGATCCCGAGGTGTCTGAAGCAATCGACGCCGTTCGCTATGCGGTGACTATCGGTGCTGCAACGTTAACTACTCTGCGCGCTGATGGCATTTCGATTGAACCAGTGGGCACGGTTGTGGTCACTGCACCGTGGAACTTTCCGTATGCCATCCCTACGCTTACTATTGCGTCGGCGTTGATCAGCGGCAATAGCGTGGTGTTGAAGCCCGCGCCGGAAGCTATTGCTGTCGGAGCGCACCTCGTTGATCAGTTTCATCGGGCCGGGGTTCCAACCGATGCTCTTCAACTCGTGATTTGCGAAGACGGACCGGTCGGCACCCACTTGGTGACCCATCCCGACACCGATCTGGTGGTACTCACTGGATCAAGTCAAACAGCTCAGGCGTTTGTGAAGGATGATCCCGGAATGCGTCTCGTTGCAGAAACAAGCGGGAAAAACAGCATGATTGTCAGCGAAGCAGCAGACGTCGATGCCGCCATTGGGTACCTGGTGAAATCGGCGTTTGGTCATGCTGGCCAAAAGTGCTCGGCCGCCAGTTTGGTCATCCTGGTTGGCTCGCTTGCGAAGGATGCGTCGGTGCGGGTTCGGTTGGCCGACGCAGTGCGCAGCCTGCCCGTTGGTGCAGCAAACGATGCTTCGACCATGGTGGGCCCCGTCATCAATGCACCTTCAGGCAATCTACTTCGTGCACTTACAGTCTTAGATGCAGGCGAGTCGTGGTTGGTCCCACCAACTTGCCTAGACGAGATGGGCACAACGTGGACACCGGGCGTCAGGGATGGCGTTGCTCGAGGATCGTGGTTCCACCAGACCGAGTGTTTCGGACCGGTCCTCGGTATCATGACAGCGGCATCGCTTGACGAGGCCATTGGAATTCAAAATGATTCGGCGTACGGGTTGACCGGCGGGTTGTGCAGCCTTGATCCGGCTGAGATCTCGCATTGGATTTCCGCTGTTGAGGTCGGCAACGCGTACGTAAATCGCTCGATCACCGGGGCTATCGTCGGTCGTCAACCCTTTGGCGGTTGGAAGGGTTCGTCAGTGGGTGGCGGTTCGAAACCAGGTGGGCCTGACCACGTGCTTGGGTTCGTCACGCCAAGTCGGTCCGCTCAGTTTCCTACCGAAGCCCAGATCGCCGCATCGTATGCATACTGGTGGAACCAGTTGTACGGAGTCGACACTGATCCGAGTGCACTCGCCTCAGAACACAATGTTCTACGTCACCACGCACTCACGGGTGTCGTCGTGCTCGCGGGGCCCGAGGTTTCCCCAGCAGAGGTCGATGCATTACGCAAGGCCGCTAACCAGTGTGGGACGCCAGTGTTCTTCGCCGATTCTGAAGCCGCCGGGGTGGCCGCGATCGAACAGCTCCGACCGGAACGTGTGCGCGTTCTGTCGGCCCAGTTCGAAACCGAAGCCCTCCAACGCGTCGCGCACCAACTTGGCGCGGCCATCGACCGGACACCCTCTCTCGGTCACGGTCGCGTCGAGTTGGGCCGATGGCTCAAAGAGCAGGCAATCAGTGTCAGCGCTCACCGTCATGGCCGACTACTCAACAACATGGCCGACGCCATCCACGCATCGCGCTGACCGACCCACTGCCTGTCTGTGGAGTCTCACGCGCGTTCGCGCACGTCCAGTGACGTCGCTCACCTTCCACAAACGCGCGCTGCGCTCCACACATGACGGAACGCGGTCCAATTCAAGCTGCCCAAGTGCTTGGCTTGATTTCCCAGTTCAGGCCGCTACCCACCAATCGATGGGACTGGCCGTCAGTGCGAAGCTCGTGTTTTCTTCGAGATATCTCTGCGCGGACCTCAGAAACCAGGCGTTCAGGTTCGTACATCGCCTCGTAGGCGGTGAAACGCATAACGCCAATTCCTTTCGCAAGCCGTCTATCGCGCTTGAGGTCTTCTGTGCGTCGTCGTGGATCGACGTGAGTGTTGCCGTCGATTTCGATATCAAAAGCCTCAGATACGAGAAACAAGTCGAGGAAATGTCGACGAGGGTTCCCGTGCTCATCAGGAGCAATCATCAAGGCTTCACACACGATGTCGATGAATCCAGCATCCCGCAACGCCTGCAGTGCTGCAGTGGCG
>JANMEI010000002.1:0-2352 GCA_031376865.1 Acidimicrobiia bacterium
AGGTGATGTGTTCATCAGAACAAAACCACACATCGGATCCAGGCAACGTCGGATTGCCGTGATCCATACCAAACGCCTTTAACCCTGCATCGGCAACGGCAAATGAGGCTCCTCCCGATCCACTCGCGTTGACCGAGATGACCGACGCTTCCACCCACAGCGCTTGACGAAATCCATGATCAAGGGTTGCGTATTGCGAATCCATCAACGCATACGACCCGGCTTGAATCTCAGTGGCCCACGTGTTGACCAAGTGGGTTCCGGTGCCACCAGCAGTTACCAAGTCACCACCTACCCGTCGATGCGCCTCCAACAGCTTGGCCATCGCCGCCTCCACTTTGCCGCGCTGCTCGTCGGGCGCCATCATCAGGTGACCCTCGTAGCCCATCACGCCGCGCACCTGCAGCCCGAGCGACCGGGCAAGGTCGGCCAGCGAACCTGACTCGTCGACAGCGCAACCGCAACGAGGCAACCCAATGTTGACGTCGATCACTACTTCACGAACGCCACCAGAGGCGGCTGCACGAACGGTGAACTCCGAATCCACTGCCAATGTGACTCGAGCGCCCGCTTCGACTAATCGGCCAAGCCGGGTTGCGTCAACTATTTCGTTAGCCAGCAGAAGATCCTCGCCAAGACCCGCAGCGGCCAGACCTTCCATTTCACGAATAGTTGCGCAGGTGAACGATCGATGCCCAACCGCACGTTGCGCCCGAGCGATCGATGTGGATTTGTGCGCTTTCACATGGGGACGCAACGCCGCACCGGGGAACCGTGACGCCATCAACGCCAGGTTGTGATCAAACGCTGACCGATCCAACACGAGCTTGGGAGTAGGACGGTGAGCAAGCGAACGAGGCACAACCCATTCTGCCCGACGTCGGCACGGCTATCCACCTCGGAACGCAGTGTCGAGGTGGAAAGCCCGCAGCACTGCGGGCAACCTTTCTCCTAACGGAGGGTGAGGTGGTCGGTATCGGTGACGAAGTCGACGACGACCGCGTCGCCTTCGGTGTAAGTACCTTCGAGCAGTGCTTTCGCTAGCGGGTCGGCAATGGAACGCTGGATCAACCGCTTCAACGGGCGGGCACCGAAGTGCTCGTCGTATCCGTGTTCGGCTAACCAATCGGCGGCAGCAGGTGTCACCTCGAGCGTCAGTCGGCGAGCTGCCAAACGCTGTCGAAGGCTCTCCAACTGAATCATGACGATGGGCGCGAGGTCTTCCTTTCCAAGCGAACGGAAGTGAATGATTTCATCGATGCGGTTCACAAACTCTGGCTTGAAAAACTCGGCCAGTTCACCACGAATGTTGCTGGTCATGATGACCACGGTGTTGGTGAAGTCAACCGTACGGCCCTGCCCATCGGTCAATCGACCATCGTCAAGCAACTGCAACAACGCATTAAACACATCGGGATGGGCCTTCTCCACCTCGTCAAGCAACACCACCGCGTACGGACGACGACGAACCGCTTCGGTCAACTGACCACCTTCGTCGTAACCCACATATCCCGGAGGTGCACCGATCAAACGGGCCACGGCATGCTTCTCCATGTACTCACCCATGTCGATGCGGATCATGGCCTTCTCGTCATCGAACAAGAACGATGCCAACGACCGTGCCAGTTCGGTTTTACCCACACCGGTTGGCCCCAGAAAGAGAAACGAGCCGATCGGCTTGTTGGGATCCGAGAGCCCCGCACGGCTTCGACGTATCGCGTTGGCGACTGCGGTAACGGCCGGGTCTTGACCAATCACGCGCTGATGCAAGTCGTCTTCCATGCGAACCAGTTTTGACATCTCGCCTTCAACCAACCGACTCACCGGAACACCGGTTGCCTTCGAAACCACCTCAGCAATGTCGTCGGCGTCGACTTCTTCTTTCAGCATGCGGTGGTTGGCTTGCAATTCGTCAAGATGTTTGGTGGCATCAGCAATACGCCGTTCAACTTCAGGAATCTGTCCGTATCGAATCTCGGCTGCCTTTTGCAGGTCGCTTTCACGCTCTACCTGACCACCCAATGTTTCCAACTGTTCTTTCAACAACCTGATGACCGAGATCGCAGTCTTCTCGTTCTCCCACTGCGCCTTCATACCGGTGCCCTGTTCGCGCAGATCAGCAAGCTCTTTATCAAGCGATTGCAAACGCTCGATCGACACAACGTCGGTTTCTTTGGCCAGCGCAACGCTTTCAATTTCCAGTTGCCGCACCCGTCGCTCGACCACGTCGATCTCGGTTGGCATCGAGTCAATCTCGATACGTAAACGCGCTGCGGCCTCATCGACCAGATCGATTGCCTTGTCGGGCAGAAAGCGCGCCGTGATGTAACGATTCGACATGACCGCAGCGGC
>JANMEI010000039.1:0-1839 GCA_031376865.1 Acidimicrobiia bacterium
CGATCGAGGAGCAGATCGTCGCCCAACTGATCAGCCAAACGTTCACACAATGCCGCCAAACCTTCGACGACCCGGTACTCGTGGCTGCCGCCGTTGGGATCAAACATGGTGTCGAGTCCACCGGACGTTTTGACGGTGAACAGGAAGAACAACATCGACACGTCTTTGGGTTCCAGCGTGTACTCGGTGCGCACCATTTGATCGAAGACGTGTTGCAAGTACATGGAGTCCATGTTTTGTCGCTTCCACTCTTCGAGCGATACCGAATCAAGCGCCATTGCGTCTGGTGTTTCTGATGGAGCGATCGTGTTGACCGTTTCGGCCAGTGCCTCAAGTTTGGCGGTGAACCATTCCCATTCGGCGCGTTCTAATCGAGGCATGGTGTTGAGCGAATGGGCCGACAGGTCCATGCGGGCTGCGTCCGCTTGCAGAAAGGTATGAAGTCCCAATTCTTTAATGAGCGCGTTCACCCGCGGCATATGTTCGGGGCCAGCAATCCACTGACCACCAAGGTCAAAGCAGGTGCCATCTTCCAGGGTTTTGGTGAGCAATCGGCCGCCGATACGCGAGTCAGCCTCGAGGACAATGACCTTGTAACCGGCCTGTTGCAGACTGTGAGCTGCCGCCAGTCCTGCAATGCCGGCGCCGATCACAACGACGTCGGTGGTTTCGAACTTGGTAGCCATACTCAGATGTTCTCACCGTTCAGAGGTACTGCCTGGAATTCCTGAGGCAGTACCGAGAAACTATTTAGCCAATCAAGGCTCGGGACCAGTTTCGCCCTTCAACTCCATATGCACGGTCCAATGCCTCGAAGGCCCGAGTCACCATTGCTTCGCCCGAATCCGTTTCGGTAGCAACGGCCAGCCCAACATGTATTTTCACTCGGTGGAGGGTGTCGCCAACCCGAACAGGATCGGCAGCCCGAGCGATCAAGCGATCTGCAAGCATTTCAGCTTCAACACCGGACCGGGTCCGTAAACGGACAACAGCAAACAGTTTGTGGCCGTCGTGGACGAGAGGCAGAACCACGTCATGTTCGGTGAGTGCCGAAGCCCACGCAGTGAAGACCCTGGCCGACACGGCCTCGTCGATGGGGCCAACATCGCAGATGGCTAGCGATAGTGATGGTCCGGGCTCGTGCAGCGCACCTTCAAGGAGCTGGGCCAATTCGAGGTCGGTGAGCGCCTGGTCGGTGGTCATCTGGAAAACATCGGCCAAATGTGGCGGAAGCCTGAGGGAAAAAGTTCTTCGGGCAGGGAATAAGGGTGCGCTCAAGAGACTTGATACGAGGCGACTCAAGTAATTCCGGGTAGGGGTTCCCGACCGGGCAAACTGGGTTGCACTCAGTACAACGTCCCTCTTCAAGGAGCAATTGCAACATGCCTAAGGCAGTCGGTATCGATCTCGGCACCACCAACTCCGTCGTTTCTGTCTACGAAGCCGGCGAAACAGTCGTCATACCCAACTCGGAGGGTGCCCGAACCACACCCTCGATTGTGGGCTTCAAGAAAGATGGCGAGGTCGTCGTAGGCGATCCAGCAAAGCGTCAAGCCATCACCAACCCCGACCGCACCATCCGATCGGTGAAGCGGCACATGGGCACCAAGTGGACCATCGACATCGATGGCAAAAAGTACACACCGCAAGAAATCAGTGCTCGTACCCTGATGAAGTTGAAGCGTGACGCCGAGGCGTACTTGGGCGACACCGTCACCGACGCGGTGATTACCGTTCCTGCCTACTTCGACGATGCTCAGCGTCAGGCCACCAAAGAGGCAGGCACCATTGCCGGTTTGAACGTGCTGCGTATCATCAACGAGCCAACGGCTGCTGCAC
>JANMEI010000065.1:0-1073 GCA_031376865.1 Acidimicrobiia bacterium
GTACACCGTGAACGAGTCGTGGATTCCACTGATCAACGCTCGATTCCATATCGGTATCGAAGGCCTCGGTTTGCCGATGCTGGTGCTGTCGTGCTTGATCATCCCGCTGTGCATCATCTACTCGTGGAATCACTTCCCGGAACCGCACAACCCGAAAGCATTCTTGGCGTTGATGCTGGTGCTGGAAACCGGCATGAGCGGAACGTTCATCGCCCAAGACCTCATCCTGTTCTTCGTGTTCTTCGAATTGGTGCTGCTGCCGATGTATTTCATGATCGGTGTGTGGGGCGGTCCAAACCGTCAGTACGCATCGCTCAAGTTCTTCCTCTACACGATGTTCGGTTCGGCGTTCATGCTGCTCGGTTTCTTGGCGTTGTACTTCAAGACCGGATCGAAAACCTTCGACATTCACGAACTCGCTCGTCTGGTTGACACCGTTGGTATCGCACCCTCAACCCAAAAGCTGATCTTCGCTGGTCTCTTCCTGGGTTTCGCGATCAAGGTGCCGATGTTCCCGTTCCACACTTGGTTGCCCGATGCCCACACCGAAGCGCCAACGCAAGGCTCGGTCATCCTGGCCGCAGTGTTGTTGAAGTTGGGAACCTATGGCTTCATCAAGATCGCGTTGCCGATCCTGCCTGAGGGTGCCAAGTTCTGGTCGCCCATCATCGGTGGACTTGCCGCCATCGGCATCATCTACGGAGCGCTTGGCTGCCTGGCGCAAACCGACTTTAAGCGTCTCATTGCGTTCTCGTCGGTGGCGCATATGGGTTACGTCATGTTGGGAATCTCCACGTTGACGACCTATGGCATCAACGCCGCCGTATTCGGCATGGTTGCCCACGGCTTCATCACCGGCATGCTGTTTTTCTGTGCCGGATCGATCAAAGAGCGCTATCACACGCTCGAAATCAAGCGTCTTGGTGGCCTGCTCAAAACCATGCCGAAGCTTGCGTGGGTTCTGGGCTTCGCTTCGATGGCATCGCTTGGCCTCCCCGGGCTTGCCGGTTTCTGGGGCGAGTTCCCCGCAATCCTGTCGGCCTATCAGCCGCACGAATCGCTCTCGGTTCCGC
>JANMEI010000097.1:0-4081 GCA_031376865.1 Acidimicrobiia bacterium
GCACAAACCAAACAAAAACCTTCGACCAGTTCGCTCACGCCACCTCGATTTCCGCGCGATCGAGACGTTGTTTTGCGTTTGGTGTGAACGAAAAGGTGAGTTGGCGTGAGCGAACTGATCGATGCAGATGTGCCGTTGAAAGTCACTTTGTAATCCTTTGTGCGCTTATCGTTTGGCTTTTGCTAAGGAGTTCGCGCCCCTGTCGACAACCCGGGGATCTGGGCGTTCAAGCTTGCCCCCGGGTTAGGGTGGACGGAAATCGACCGCTCGATGTTTGAAGCGGCGAAAGGCCGGGTATCCCCTTTGTGGTCGTGCAACGACCTCACCAGGACCTGACCGGTGCCACTCCCGATCGCATCTTGATGCCACATCATGGGAGCCACATGTCCGACCGTTCCACGTTTCAGACGAACAACTCATCCAAATACGCAAACGTCCTGATGGTTGGCACAGTGGTTTGGGCCATCGTTGGTTTCGGAGTTGCAATGTCGGCGCTGTCTGACGTCAACCGAGATGCCCGCGTACTCGTTACCGCGTTCTCGATCGTCGGTCCTCTGTGTGCCGTTGGGGCCGCTTGGCTCATTCACAAGGGCCAACTCCGGTGGGCAGGACTGTTGCTGGTCATCTCGGTCGCGACCCCGACGTATTTCGCGTTTGCGATCAACATCCCAGCACTGATTGTAGGGATCGCTCTGATCATCCGCGGATCTCAAACGCGCAGCCGGCCCCGCCACGCCGCAGGGGACGACCATGTCTGACTCGCCACGTGAGGGCATCCGGCCGAACACCGGAGGCGGAGACATGTTTACTGTTCTCCTGCTTAGTATCGGCAATTTTGTACTGCCAGTCGTTTCGTACATTGGGGGAGCAGTTCGACTGGCACAGTCGAATCGTTGGAACAAAATTCAGCGGGCGCTGCTCCTGCTGATGTTCCCAGCCATGTTCATCGTGCCGGCCGTCGCCTTCATGAGCCTGAAAACGAATTCTTCGTCGACGCCTCCATCGAAGGTCGAGTGCAAGCCAAACAGTCCAGCTACGGCGGTATCGACGGACTTCGGACCTCTCACCGGATCGTCACACGCAGGTATGGTCGGAGACGGTTGGAACTACACGATCGCCTCGCCGAGTGCATTCGGGAAACAGTCGAAGTGGGGAGGAAACAAGCTCATGCTCGCGGTACATGAAAGCGCCGGACCGACCGTAACGGTGACTGGCCATCACATCGATTTCCCGAAAGTAGAACTCCGTTTCGGAAGTGATCCCGAACCAGCTCGGGAGCGAGTCCTCCGGGTGGCTGACGCGGAGAAACTCGATGGTAAACGTGACGGCGGCTGGTATGACTTTCCAAACATGGTTCGAGCTAAACAGGCCGGCTGCTACCAACTTCGTTTCAAGTCCGATCGGTTCGACGAAACCCTGACGTTGCGAATCGTCTCCATCGGGGACAATCAGTAACTTGCCTCGCCTACGCCCGGAAGTGCCGGTCTGCAGCAACTTCATAATGGTGTGCGCACTTAACAACTAACAGGACGCTAGAGCTGCAGCCCCGCGCAGAATGCCGGCGGTCGGAGGCAACTTTCGTTTACCTGTAGTTGAATGACTTTTGTGTCGTTCCGAACGCTTTTGTCGCCCGGTTTGAAATCTGGTGATCATGTCCGGCTTGTGTCTCCCGCTAGTTATCCGACCCAGGAATCGGTGGACGACTGCTTAGCGATTCTCGATCGTTGGGGTTTGGTAGGTGAAGTCGCGGAGCATGCTCTCAACGAATTCGGATACATGGCCGGAACCGACGAAAATCGACTAAAGGATCTAAACGACGCGTTTCGAGATCCACAAGTACGCGCTGTTATTGCAACGCGCGGCGGTGCAGGCGCCTACCGGATCGCCGACCAACTTGACTTTGACGCCATTCGTGCCGACCCAAAACCCCTCGTCGGGTTCAGCGACATCACCTCCCTCCATCTCTCGTTACTACACAACTGTGGGCTCGCTGTTGTTCACGGTTGCCTCTTCGGAACAACATGTGTGCCAACCGTGCGGCAACTCCTCATGACAACGGAACCTCTCACGCTGGAACGCAATCCCGACGCGGTTTCCGCAACAATCGCTGTTACTGGTCGAGCAACCGGGCCATTGATTGGCGGCAACCTTGCAATGATCGCCACGTCGGTCGGCGTTCGCGTTCCCGACCTAGACGGAGCAATCTTGTTTCTTGAAGATCAGCGCGTCGTCGGACTAGGAACCATCGATCGGCAACTCACACAACTGATTTCTTCCGGCACCCTCGACGGCATCGTCGGAGTAGCACTCGGGTCATTCGAAGCATTTCGCGACTACAGCGACCGCGGTTGGACGTTGACCGACGTTCTGACGGATCGACTCGGAAGCCTCGGAGTGCCAGTGCTCGGAGGCCTGTTCGCCGGGCACGACCTCGTCGATGCGCACGGAGTCCCGGACCAGTCAGCGGTTCCACTCGGCACGTTAACAACCATCGATACCGAAACCGGCACCCTCAAAGTAGGACCAATCGTTTACTGATGCGCTTTGTGTAGTCCTACGACAGCGGGCTCTTCGTGTCCCCGATGTGTTGTTACACGGGTAATTTCATAATCATGGCAGCCACTCGCCGTGGATCACGGAGTTCTTGGGTTGACGGTCCCGGGTGGGAGACTGACAAGGTGAGCAACCCGGTTTCGATCAGCATCCAATCCCCGTGGCTGGTCATCGAAGAATCGCACCGCGTCTGGCGATTCGAGCGAGCGTTCCTGCTCAGCAACTGGCAGTGCATCTATGGAGCTGGCTGTCGAGGCATTCATCCAACGCAGGATGCTGCGCGTATGGATGGCTGTTGCACGTATGGAGCTCATTTCGCTGAGGCCGAGGACTTTATGAAGGTCCTCCAATTTGTCCCCAGTCTCACTCCAGATGTGTGGCAACACCATGCGCACGCGCAGCGAACCGGATGGTTTAAGCGTCTCCCCAATGGTCGTATTGCGACCAGAACCACCAAGGGAGCTTGTGTGTTCTCGAACCGTCCGGGCTTTGCTGGGGGAGTGGGGTGTGCCCTTCATATCGCAGCGCTGCAACAAGGTCGACGCCCTGTCGACGTGAAGCCCGATGTCTGCTGGGAGCTACCGATCCGCACCGAAGACTCGGAGGGTGAAGACGGCCGCCGAATCATTACGGTTCGACGCTGGGATCGAGTCGACTTTGGTCCCGAAGGCAACGACATGACCTGGTGGTGCACCGAAGAGCACTCCGCCCCCGAGGCATTCTCCGCTAACCGTCCCGTGTATGAAACGCTGATCGACGAATTGACCGAACTGTGTGGGCCCGAGGTGTACGCACGGCTCGTCTCGGGTCTCAACTAGCCAGTGTGGTTCTGCAGACTGCGGCAACGGTAACCTCTACCTCTTATGGAACACCCCCTGTCGGAACGATTGACTGATCTCGCACGGCGCAAGGACGAGGCCTACAACGCAGGCTCACCCCGAGCGGTTGAACGTCAGCACGCCAAGGGAAAGATGACCGCCCGAGAACGGCTGGACTACCTGCTTGACCCCGACTCGTTCATGGAACTCGACCTGTTGGCCCGTCATCGGGCGCAGGGGATGGGTCTCGAAAACGATCGGCCATACACCGATGGCGTTATCACCGGTTGGGGCACCATCGATGGTCGCAAGGTCATGGTGTTTGCTCAAGACTTCACCGTGTTCGGCGGAGCGCTCGGCGAAGTGCATTCCGAAAAGATCGTGAAGGTCATGGACCTGGCCACCAGTGTTGGCGTGCCCCTCATCGGCCTCAACGACTCGGGTGGCGCACGTATCCAAGAGGGTGTTGTCTCACTCGCTAGCTACGGCAACATTTTCTATCGAAACGTCAAGGCCTCGGGGGTGATTCCGCAGATCAGCGTCATCATGGGCCCATGCGCAGGTGGTGCCGTGTACTCACCAGCAATGACGGACTTCGTATACATGGTCGATCAAACCAGCTACATGTTCATCACCGGCCCCGACGTTGTTCGCACCGTCACCGGTGAAGACGTCACCCCCGAAGAATTGGGTGGCGCCACGACGCACGC
>JANMEI010000116.1:0-2812 GCA_031376865.1 Acidimicrobiia bacterium
ACCCGGCGCATGTTGCCGAAGCCGATGGGGTTACCCGCAGCAGAAAGTGGAGCCGATGGTTCTTCAAGAAGCGTCATGCTGAGACCTCGGCGTTCTGGTGAGCAGCTGCCCACTGGATGGACTTCACAATGTTGTCGTAGCCGGTGCAACGACACAGCTGACCACTGATGGCTTCGCGAATTTCGTGCTCGGTTGGATTGGGATTATGTTCAAGCAGCGACTTGGCCACCATCATCATGCCGGGGGTGCAGAATCCGCACTGCAAACCGTGGCACTCCATGAAACCGGCCTGCACGGGATCGAGCCCGCCGGGCCCTTCGAGCCCTTCGACGGTGGTGACACTCCGGCCATCGGCCATCACGCCAAGCACGGTGCAACTTTTGACCGGAACACCATCGAGGTGCACCACGCAGGCGCCACAGTTAGAGGTATCGCATCCCCAGTGCGTGCCGGTTTGGCCCAGCTGATCGCGAATCATATGTACAAGCAGCACCCGAGGTTCGACATCGGTGTGCATCGCCTCGCCGTTGACGGTGACGTTGACTTCCATCTCAGGACTCTTTTCCTTGTGCTCGTGCCACTGCCTTGTGCAATGCGCGCTTGGTAAGTTCGCCCGCGAGGTGGCGTTTGTATTCAGCGGGTCCGCGTTGATCGGTACTTGGGTTGACGCACGCCGCCGCCAGCGCAGCTGCTGCAGCAATGTTCTCGGCTGTGGCTGGCCTGCCAATGAGTGAAGCTTCGGCATCGACAGCACAGAAATGAGGCGCACCAACCGCGGTGAGTCCGATGCCAACATCGGTAATCGTGTCGCCGTTTAGCCACACGCAGACACCAGCCGCAGCGACGGCCCAATCCCCGGCCCGCCGTTCTACCTTCGAGTATGCACTGCCACCTCCTGGACGAATTGGTATGCGTACTTCGGTAATCATTTCAGCGTCACCGACCACCGTTTCATACGGACCGTCGTGAATGTCACGGGCCGCTACCTGGCGAGTGCCACTGGACGACGTGATCACAATCGTTGCTTTTGCAGCGCAAAACACTGCAGACAGATCTTCGCTGGGATCAGCCTGGCCGATCGAGCCTCCAACGGTGCCACGATTTCGCACCACCGGATCAGCGATGACCCGTTCGGCATCATGAAGGATTCGGTAGTGCTCACCGGCAACCGGTGACGCCAACAGCTCTGAGTGCCGCGTCATCGCGCCGATACGTAACTCGTTGTCTTCTATCTTAATGTACGACAGCGTGTCGACCAGATCGTTGATGTCGATCAGATGCTCGGGACGAGCCAGACGCAACTTCATCATCGGCAGCAGCGAATGCCCTCCGGCAACGAGTCGGGCTTCAGAACCCAGTTGCTCCAGCAACGACACAGCGTGACTGACGCTGGTGGCGCGTTGGTAGCCGAATGGTGCAGGAGTCTGCATGGGCCCTCCTAGGGGGAGCGATGGGGCGGGATGTTTCGGTGTGACGCCCGTCATTCTGTGGTTCAGCCGCAAGCGGGTCAAGTCACTTGCCAAATACTTTTCTCAGGTCAGATGATGTTCCCGCAAAAACTCCAGCAACTGATCAGCAAGATCCATATCTCCAAGCTGATCGCGAGACACCCACTGCGCTGCCGCAGCGTCGGTGGCAGCAACTGGTTCAGCGCCTTCGTCGACCGGGCAGGCCAAATAGTCGAGTATCACGTAGTGATGGTTGTCGCTAATGCGCTCAACGGCTTCCAGAAACCGATCGACTTCAATGACCAGACCGGTTTCTTCCATGATCTCGCGCATCACTGCTGCAACCAACGTTTCGCCTGGTTCGACGCGCCCACCCGGAAGCGACCAGCGGCCCATCTGTGGTGGATTGGCCCGCTGCACCAACAGAATCTGATCGCCACGGCACACGACGGCACCCACACAGACCTCAGGCCTCATGCGACCGCAGTCCCGCCGTACGTGATTCGTGCATGGGACCGATGAACGAATGGTGCACGGTGAGCACCCGGGCACTAAACCCGTGCGCTTCGTAGAAGTTTTTGGTTTCCCGTTCCCCAGGAAGTGCCCATGCGTCGACCCCGATGCAGCCACGATCTTTGAAGATTGACATCATCTCCAACAACAACGCATCGCCGACGCCAATCCCCCGTCCTTCGGGCTCGACGTATAGCGCCTCGACCTGACCGACCGAACCATCTCGATTCATGGCCCGCACCCGGCCGACCGCAACGCCAACGAGGACGTCATCAATCGTGCCAACAACACTGACCCAGTCATCAGTCAGCACCAGTGAAACTGCTTCGGCCACATCGGCCCACGGGGCATCGATTCGTTCTTGCAGCCATGCCCCTTTGCGTCCAGTGAGTTCGATCCCGGCGGCTTCGAAGAGCCGCACCAACTCGTCGTGGTCGTGCGCAGTCGCAGATCGAACAATCGGATCCGGGACGGGAAGCGATGCGAGGCCCATCAGCCCAACAGTTCGTTGAGCCGGTTTAACACGGTCGCTCGTTGCCGGTGAGATTGCTCGTACTGCAGAACCGTCCCGAGTTGGTTGGCGGTGAGTCCGTCCAACAACGGAAGCAAGGAGCGTGCCGGCATGGTGTCATACCCATCGATTGGCAACTCATCTGAGGTAACACTGGGCGCACCAGACGGGAAAACTTCCGGTGACGGAGCCATAACTTCAGATACACCGGCGTCCGCCGGTTGGGGAACCGGCGCAATTGTCGATTCCGATTGATGTCCGCCTGGTCGGTCTCCAACTGCTCGATCTCCGACGGATCGAACGAGTGCAGACTGACGCTTGCGGCGTTGTTGCTGCACGA
>JANMEI010000166.1:0-1580 GCA_031376865.1 Acidimicrobiia bacterium
AAGAGCATCTGCCCAATACCCCCAAGGCCGTGTTGCTGTGGCTGGCGCTTTCTGATCAGCCGCTTCCCGTGTTTGCTCATCTTCCTGTCATCGTCAACGAACAGCGCAAGAAGCTGTCGAAGCGTCGTGACAAAGTTGCCGTCGAGGATTACAAAACTCAGGGCATTCTGGCGCCGGCGATGGCCAACTATCTGGCGCTGCTCGGTTGGACACCACCCGACGAAGTCGAGTTCAAAACACTCGAGCAAATGATCCAAGAGTTCACCTTAGAAGATGTACATAAGGCGTCGGCCATGTTCGACATCGCCAAATTGTCGGCCTTCAACGCCGAGTACATCCGTCGTATGACCGTTGACGAGTTCACCGACGCGTGCCGCCCCTATCTCACCGGCCCGCTGAATCCCATCCACGGCCCGTTGCCCAGTGCCGCAGGATTGCCTGAAGGGCAAGAGCCGGTGACGTTGCCGGGAGCGTTCCCGGCTGAAGCATTCAACGAAACGTTGTTTAAGTCGATCGCACCTCATGTACAAGACCGGACGAAGTTACTGTCTGATGTACCCGGCGTCGTCGACTTCCTCTTCATACGTCCACTTACTGATGAGGTCGCGTGGGACAAAACTATGAAGACCCCTGCCGCTGCGGCGATCATCAATGGTTTCCTGGCTGCGGCCCCAACCCTTGAGTGGAATCACGATGCGCTCAAAGGTTGTGTCGAGCAACTTGGTCTCGCCCAAGACTTGAAGTTGGGCAAAGCCCAAGCACCAATCCGAGTCGCAGTAACAGGTCGGACAGTTGGCTTGCCGTTGTTTGAGAGTCTTGAAGTGCTGGGCCGTGAAGAAACCATTCACCGGGTCAGCGCAGCGCAAGGAAGATTGAGTTAGGTGCGAATCCCATTCCTAGGAATGACACGCATAGTGTCGCCTTGGTGGTGGGTTCGTCGCGTCGCTGCGTTAGTCGTGTTGCTCTACCTGGGCAGCGCTGCCGCAACGGTGTGGTTGGCGTCAAGTCGAGACGAGCAACGGCCGGTACAGGCGATCTTGGTGATGGGGGCAGCGCAATACAACGGCACTCCGTCGCCAGTGTTGAAGAAGCGCCTCGACCATGCGTTGGATCTGTATGCCAACAAGCGAGCCAAGCTGATCATCGTCACTGGCGGCCGAGGTACCAATGACGTCACCACCGAAGCAGCCGTCAGCGCCAAGTACTTGATCGCCAACGGAGTACCCGACAAACGGATCCGGCGCGAAGTGCAAGGCCGTGATTCATATGAATCCATTGCGGCCTCGAAGCGGTTCCTGTCGCAGGAGGGTGTGTCCAGTGTGCTGATTGTGACCGATGGCTACCACGCCGCCAGGGTGAAGGCCGTGGCGCAGGAAGTAGGGCTCACCGCCTATGTGTCGCCCGTCGTTTCGGCCGATGGCCAGCCACTAGACCGAATGATGACCGAGTCTGCCGCGGTCGCGATGGGTCGTCTGTTTGGGTTCCGACGGGCAACCCGACTGACCCGGCAGTTGTAGCCCCCTTGACGCCAGGGGAGGATGACCGAAATCGTGTCGCCAAGCCGTTTTCCGGTCCGCTAC
>JANMEI010000252.1:0-2039 GCA_031376865.1 Acidimicrobiia bacterium
ATGCGCACAACCCCTGTACGGATTGATGGTCCACTCGAACGGCATGGATGATGCCCCGGGCACTCGGTTGAGCAGCGATTTTGCATGCACTTCAAGAAACTCCATGCCCGCATACAATCCAACGCCCACATGCCGAGATACCAAGCCATCTGCGTCAAACAACGCTGCGGCTCCACTCCCGACCTGGTTCCATCGAAACGTCATGAATCGAACAATAGTACGACGTACAATTGTTCGCAAGCGTTCACGCCGTTCACATCACCAACGGCACACTCCACGATGCCGCGGTCTCCACCGGGTCCAGTCGAACTTCGTTCCACGACACCTCAACTGCATCCGCAGTTCCGCCAACCATGAGTTCGTAATTGCCCTTGTTCGTCACCGCTGGGTCCTGTTGGAGTAGCTGCAAAAAGGCTCTCGCCGCTTCGTGTGTTTCCAGCATGCGCGGCTGCCACCGACCAAACACCTTCTCGTTCTCCGCATACTCGTCGGTCATCCCGGTTCTGATAAACGGAAACAACACACTTGACGCCGACACTTGATCAGCGGACTTACCAAGATTGACCGCTAACACTTTCGGCAAAAAGAGAACTGCGTAGTTGGCGACCGCGTACCCGGGAACGCTGGCGCCAGGATCGACGGCTTGACGCGACGAGACGTAGATCAGTCTCAACGGCGTCCCAGCATGCAGCGCTTCACCCGCCCAAAGATGCGTCATCGCTAAGAACCCGTCGATTTTGGTATCGAGAACCAGGCGAGACTCTTCGAGATTGTCGATGAAGTGCTGGCGGACGCGAGCACGCCGGACAGCAGCCGGTTCATCGGTAACGGCCCGAGGCGATCGGCCAAATGAGTACCCCTTTTCCGTGAGGCCTGAGTTACACACAATCACGTCGGGCGGAAGCCCACCCATTTGTTCGATGATGTAGCTCCGCGATGCCCACAGATCGCCCATGTTGGTCACATCGGCCTGACACGGAAATGCCTCCACTCCTTGGCCGCGTAACGCGTTCACCAAATCGAACCCGTCGGAATAGCTTCGATGGAAATGCACGCAAACACTGGCAGCACCGTTCAGTCCAGCCGCCAAGGCGAACGCCTGACCGATTCCTCCATCCTTACCGGCTCCCGTGATCAACACTCGTTTGCCGGCGACTCCACTGCGAAGGTCATCAAAACGAAACAGATCAGCGTTTGCGGTGTAGGCCATGTGCAGGTTTACCAGCGAGGCGACGAGCGACTCAAACCCGAGCCGTGTCGGAAGACCTGGTGTCGCATCTGTCACATTCGAAATGAATGTAGTTGAACCAACAAATTGTCGACTATTTTTCTGTCTTCCTTCAACAACGCCCGGAAAGGCCGTGATACTGCCGGTGAACGCAATCGTGTCCCCCATCTACCTCGACGTAACCAATACCGAGATCTATCAACGCCGCGAATCACAAGTTCGCTCGTATTGCCGATCATTCCCAACGGTATTCACCACGGCGAAGGGGTCCACCCTCACCGACGCGAACGGCGCCGAGTACCTCGACTTTTTCGCAGGTGCTGGAGCACTCAATTACGGTCACAGCAACCCTCGTTTGAAGCGTGCGTTGGTTGACTACATCGAATCCGACGGCCTCGTACATGGTCTCGATCTGCACACTGCCGCCAAGACTGCATTTCTGAAAACAGTCGAGGATCTGTTACTCACCCCGCGTGGTTTGCCTTACAAAGTGCAATTCACCGGCCCCACCGGCGCCAATGCCGTTGAGGCCGCTCTCAAAGTTGCCCGCAACGCAACAGGGCGTTCTGGAGTCTTCTCATTTATGGGCGGTTACCACGGCCATTCCCTCGGAGGTCTCGCTGCAACCGCCAACCGCGAGCATCGTGCCGCTGCCGGTGTCGGACTTCATGACGTCACGTTTCTTCCGTTCCCGGGGCCTGATCAACAATTCGACACCATCGCGTATCTTCGAACGATCTTGGCCGATACCCACTCGGGAATCGAAGTTCCAGCTGCCATCATCGTCGAAACTATTCAGGCCGAGGGAGGC
>JANMEI010000221.1:0-5603 GCA_031376865.1 Acidimicrobiia bacterium
TCAGCACGGCCAACGAAAAGCTAGCGAACGACAACACTGAGTTACAGCAACAGGTCGTTACCGATGCATTGACTCACGTGAGTAACCGGAAAGGTTGGGAGCGCGCTGTTGCCGAAACTATCGGCGATGGATCTCAAGCTACCGATTGTGCAATGTTGATCATTGACGTTGACGACTTCAAAGCAGTCAACGATACTTACGGCCATGACGCTGGAGACCGCGTGTTGATCTCGCTTGCGAAGCGCCTTCGGTCATGCGTTAAAGACACCGATACTGTGGCCAGGTTGGGTGGCGATGAATTTGCCGTGCTGTTGCACAACATCTACGCCGATTCCGATCTCGCCATGATCTGCGAACGGATCCAGACTCATCTTGCCCACGATTTTCATCATGCTGGAATTGCCACACGAATCACCACCAGCTTGGGCGCGGCGCTTCATGTCGAGGGCGAAACATCAGGGGATGTGTTGCTACGAGCGGACGCCAACCTGTACGAATTGAAGCGTGCCCGCTCCAAGGCTCTGCATCGAATCTGGACCGGCGCCTAGTCGCCAATCCGGGCAATATCGATCGGGGCGATGTCAATCGGGGCAATGTCGACTGGTGCAATGTCGACCCGCGCGTCGTTAAAGCACGCACCTTCTGCTAGTGGCTCAACACCTCGAGGTATCAACGCGTTCAGTCCTTGCCCGTGACTGATACTCCCAAAAGACTGGGTCCAATATCCCTTTGGCACCACCACCACGCCGGGCCGGACGTCTTCAGTGATGGTCGCAACCAATTCGATGCTGGCCAACTCGTTGAACACGCGAATCCGCTGACCATCAACAATGGATCTGCCCGCGGCGTCGACAGGATGGATTTGTAGCTTTGGCGCTTCGTGGTATCGCTCGCCGAACATGGAATTGATGAGCTTGTTGCTTGCCGGGGACAGTAATGTGAGCGGGTAGAGGTCCGACGCCACCAGTGCTTGGTAGGTCGGTGCCACGAGATGAAACTTGCGGTCTTCGTGGTTGGGAAACACATCGACCATTTGAATCGTGGTGCCCTCGGGGCGCGGTTGTCCAACCGGTCGATTCGGAACCACCGCTGCCATCATCTCCTGCGCATCAGCGTGTAACGAAAGGCCAAATCGTTTGCCAAGCTCGGCGAAGAACTGCGCATTTGATTTGCTTTCTCCAACGGGCGCAATGACTGCATGATTGTGTTGCACAACAAACGCTCCGTACGCCGACACCAAATCTGCGGCCTCGAAATGGGTGGTGGCAGGAAACACGACATCGGCGTAACGGCAGGTATCGGTCATGACCTGCTCGTGCACCACGGTAAACAGATCTTCGCGCTGCAACCCGGCGAGCACCGCGTTTTGGTCCAGGTTCATCAGAGCGGGGTTTGCCCCTTGCACAATTAACACATCGACTCGTTCATCGCTATCAGTCGAGTTGAGAACAATACCGAGATCGTTCTGGGACACACTTCGACGGGGTTGATCTGTTGCTGCGTCAGTAAGCGCGCTGAGATCTATGGCATTACCGGACCCGGTGGAGTGCAAGATGCCAGCACCCCGTTGACCGAAGTGACCCATCAGCACCGGTAGCGCCAAGGCTGCCATGATGCCCGATCCACCATTGAAATTTCGTTCCAGTCCCCAGCCAATTCGCAGTGTTGCGGGACGGGTGGTCGCCCATTCCTCGGCGAAGGCAGCGATCTCGGAAGCAGCAAGGCCCGTTACCTTTGCGGCGCGGTCAAGTGTCCATTCGTTGCAGGCTGCAAGGAATTCGTCAGCGCCCACACTATGTGCACCTACGAACCCGTGATCCACGAGGTTATTGTGTTGCAGATGGCGGGCAATCGCGGCAGCGAGAACAACATCGGTGCCAACCCGTATGGAAAGGTGACGATCAGCACGCCCGGCAATGGCAGTGCGCCGCGGATCAATGACAACCAACTTGGCTCCGCCTTGTTTCACCGCTCGAGAAATGATCGGCGGAAGGTGGGTGTTTGAAATCGTCGGGTTAGCGCCCCACACCACGATGTACTTGGCGAACTCGATATCTAGCGGATCGGTGCTCATTATTCCACCCAGCACCTGCTTCTTGGCAGCGCCATTGGTCGCGGCGCAGATGGTGTGCTGCAAAATGGGAAGACCCAACTCAGCACAGAGTCGTTCACCGAAAGACGATTCGCTCAGCACGCCCGCTGATGAGTTGTACAGATACGGCAACACGCTGCCGGGCCCGTTCTTCGCAAGGGCTGCGCGCATACGATCAGCAACAAGATCGAGCGCCTCGTCCCATGAAGCCGAGCGAAACTGGCCCGCGCCCTTTGACCCGGTCCGGATCAACGGCGTCAACACTCGCTCAGGCGCATACACACGCTCGGCATGGTGCTTCACTTTCTGACAGATGAACCCAGCTGTCAGCGGATTCGCCGCTCGATCAATGGGGGTTGCATCGACCGCTATGAGTCGGCGATCGCTCTTCCGTATTTGAACCGTCAGACTGCACCCATCGGGGCAATCCAGCGGACAAGCCGTATCGAGGGACAGAACATCCGTTTCGGGAAAGGAGGTCATACCTCATCCTTCCACGCCGACCGACCAGAGGCTGGCGACATTTCGCGTGAGCTACTTACACGGAGACGTAGTCAGCAAGATGCTTTCCGGTCAGGGTCTTGCCAGCCTTGACGAGCGCGGCCGGGGTTCCTTCAAATACGATGCGACCACCGTCGTGCCCTGCCCCGGGGCCGAGGTCGATAATCCAATCGGCGTGGGCCATGACCGCGGGATGATGTTCAATCACGATGACGGACTTACCAGACTCGACAAGTCGATCAAGCAGACCAAGAAGCTGTTCAACATCGGCCAGGTGAAGGCCGGTAGTGGGTTCGTCGAGAATGTAGACGTCACCCGCCTCGGCCATATTCGTCGCAAGCTTCAGCCGTTGACGCTCCCCGCCGGACAACGTCGTTAACGGTTGCCCAACACTGATGTAACCAAGACCGACATCAACAAGTCGATCAAGGATGATCTTCGCCGCTGGAGTTTTTGCCGGCCCATCACCAAAGAACGTCGCTGCATCAGTCACCGACATCGCCAGCACCTCACTGATGTCTCGTCCACCAAATTTGTACTCCAAGACCGAAGAATGAAACCGCTTGCCCTCACACTCTTCGCACAGTGTGGCAACACCGGCCATCATGCCAAGATCAGTGAAGATCACTCCGGCCCCGTTACAGCCCGGACATGCTCCTTCGGAGTTTGCACTGAACAACGCCGGTTTTACGTTGTTGGCTTTGGCAAACGCTTTTCGAATGGGTTCGAGCAGCCCGGTATAGGTGCCCGGATTACTTCGACGCGATCCTTTGATCGCTCCTTGATCGATGGTCACCACTCCATCACGATCGGACAACGATCCGTCGATCAGCGAGCTCTTACCCGACCCGGCTACACCAGTCACGACGACGAGGACACCCAACGGAATGTCGACATTGATGCCTTGCAAATTGTGTGATGTTGCGCCACGTATTGGCAACTGACCGGTTGACGTACGCACCGTCTTCTTCAGCGCAGCACGGTCATCGAGATGACGACCGGTGAGGGTATCGCTAGCACGCAAGCCCTCGACGGTGCCTTCGAAACAAACAACTCCGCCGGCTGATCCGGCTCCGGGACCAAGGTCCACGACATGGTCAGCAATCGCGATCGTTTGCGGCTTATGTTCGACCACCAGAACGGTGTTGCCTTTATCTCGTAATCGCAGCAACAGGTCGTTCATTCGAGCAATGTCATGCGGGTGCAGCCCGGTAGTTGGTTCATCGAAGACATACGTGATGTCCGTGAGCGATGAACCGAGGTGGCGAATCATCTTGGTGCGCTGCGCTTCGCCGCCCGACAACGTTCCCGATGGGCGGTCCAGGCTGAGATAACCCAAACCAATCTCGGTGAACGAGTCCAACGTATGTTTCAGTTTCTCCAGTAACGGGGCCACGGTCGGCTCGGTCAGTGTCGCCACCCAGGCCGCTAGGTCACTGATCTGCATTGCACATGCGTCAGCAATACTGAGCCCTTTGATTTTGGATGACCTCGCTGTCTCATTGAGACGGGTACCATCACAGTCAGGGCAGACGGTGAACGTAATCACCCGTTCTACGAATGCCCTGATATGAGGTTGCATTGCATCAACATCTTTAGACAACATCGACTTCTGGATCTTCGGAATCAAACCCTCGTAAGTGAGGTTGATGCCTTCAACCTTGATCTTGGTGGGCTCTTTGTACAGCAAGTCGCGAAGCTCTTTTTTCGTGAACTTACCAATCGGTTTATCGACATCGAAGAAACCACAACCACTGAAGATCCGCCCAAACCAACCATCCATCGTGTAGCCAGGAATGGTAAGTGCACCTTCGTTTAACGACTTCTTGTCATCATACAGTTGCGTCAGGTCGAAGTCGTTGACCGAACCCATCCCTTCGCAGCGCGAACACATGCCGCCAGCGCGAGTGAAGGAACGCTTTTCGACGACTTTCTCACCGTTCTTCTCAACGGTGATTGCACCAGCTCCGCTTACGGTTGACGTGTTGAAGGCAAACGCAGTCGGCGAGCCAATGTAAGGCTTCCCTAGCCGGCTGAAGACAATTCGCAACATCGCATTTGCATCAGTCGCCGTGCCAACGGTGGAACGAGCCTGGGCACCCATCCGTTCTTGGTCGACGATGATGGCGGTGGTCAATCCGTCAAGCACGTCAACGTCGGGCCGGGCCATCGTTGGCATGAAGTTCTGCACAAACGAGCTGTAGGTCTCGTTGATCATCCGCTGCGATTCCGCCGCTATGGTGCCAAACACTAACGAGCTCTTGCCAGATCCAGACACCCCGGTGAAGACCGTCAACCGCCGTTTTGGGATCTGAATGCTGACGTTTTGCAGGTTGTTGACCCGCGCCCCCTGAACCCGAATGACGGTGTGCGCATCAGCTCGGTGTGAGTCCGGAGTTTTCATCGGTTCGCTCGATGGATGACCGTAGCTACGGCAGCAAAACCAATCACCGCTGGAAGCGAAACGATCGCAATGGCGTGGCCCACTGACAACGACGTGTTAGCTAGTGCACCAACGAGAAACGGCGACGCCACCGCCGCCACCCTGATACCCGACGTGAGGGCAGCTAAGCCTGCACCAGGGCGATCACGGTGCTGTGCGGCCAAGTCATACAGGCGAGGAAGCAGGGTCGACGCACCAAGACCAACCAGCACGTACCCGAGCAGATCCAGGTACTTTTGGTTCACCAGGTTTGCAATCACCAGACCAACTGCGGTTGAACCAATGGCCACGACAAAGAGTCGATCGGCACCAAGACGAAGCAGCAACCAATCTCCAGCCAGTCGCCCAATCGTCATGCCGCCGGTCATTGCGACATAGCCCAGACCGGCAAAACCAACCGTCGTGGCGAAGTCATCAGTGAAGCGAAACGTGGCCCAGTTCATCGAAGTCATTGAGTGGAAGGACGCGACCGGCGAGGAGCTGGTCTACCGCTGGACGCCTGGCGGCGAGATCAAGATCGGGGCGCAACTGGTCGTCCAGGAGACCCAGTCGAGCTTCGTCGGCGGC
>JANMEI010000349.1:0-7047 GCA_031376865.1 Acidimicrobiia bacterium
GATGGCGACGAATCTGTTTGGTTCGTGGCGTGTCACACAGGCACTGTTACCGGCGCTTCGCCGCGCTGGCTCGGCCCGGATTGTCAATGTTGGGAGCGGCGCTGGTTCCCACGGCGATGCGCAGTTTGGTTTGCATGCCGGTCCGTCCACGGCAAGTTACGCGGTTTCAAAGGCGGCGCTTCATGCCTTGACTGCGAAGTTTGCGGTTGAGTTGGCTGGTGAAGGCATTCGAGTCAACGCAGTTGATCCCGGACTCACCGCAACAGCTCCCGGGATGGAAGCAATGGGTGCACGCCCGATCTCTGAGGGAGCAGCCAGCGTGGTTTGGGCCACCAGACGGGGCATCGACGCCGTTGGAGGATTGTTTCGCGATGGTCAACCGTTGGCGTGGTGAGCAAATCCGGACGAGCCCTGGCGTCTCGTGAGGTGCTGCCAGACGCGAACCGGCGTAGTCCGCAGAGTCACGCTGCAGTTCTTGCTGCAACTGTCGAGTTGCTCGAAGAGGTCGGCTACAAGAACTTGACCATCGAAGGTGTTGCTCAGCGTGCTGGTGTTGGAAAACAAACCATCTACCGGTGGTGGTCTGGTTCGAAGTCGGCTCTCGTGCTCGAAGCCTTCGTTGGCGTGAGCGTGGAGCGTGTCCCGCCGCCAGATACCGGATCGATACGAGGCGATCTCCTCGCGATATTGCGACCAGTGTTCAGGCTGAACAAGCAGTTTCGGACTGGTACGGCGCTGGCTAACAAGACAATGATGGCTGAGGCCCAATTCGATAACGCGTTCCATAACGTTTATGTCGATTTGCATCGAAGTTGGTGGGCTCCGATGCACGACGCCGTGAAACGAGGAGTCAAGCGAGGGGAACTCGTTGCGTCAACCGATCCGGGAATTGTTGTCGATCTTCTGCTTGGCGCGGCGTGGTATCGGCTGTTGCTTGAACACGCACCGCTGGACCGCAAGACTGCTGAAGTGTTGGTTGACTCGGTCCTGAACGGAGTCCTGCAAACTCCGACCAACCGGACGACCCCGACGACCTCGACGACCTCGACGACCCCGACGACCCCGACGAACCCGACTCGACACAAAAAGACACCATGAATGAAAGTTCAACCGTACGATTCGGGTTGCGGCCTGACTTTCGCGTTGTCATTGTGGCATCCCGCAGGGAATGGCGGGATTGGCTGCAAAAGGAACACGCGAGTTCAGCAGGAGCGTGGGTAATCACCACGAAGAACGGTTCGCTCAAACCTGGTGACTCCTATGTCAGCGCGCGTGATGTGAACGAGGAGTGTTTGTGTTTCGGATGGATTGATTCCAAACCAGGTCGAGTAGATGAGCACCAGACGGCGCTGCTGTGCACACCACGAAAGCCAGGCAGTGGTTGGTCGAAAGTGAACAAGGCTCGAATTGAAGAACTCGTCGACGATGGACAAATGACCAGTGCGGGCCAAGCTGCAATCAATGCTGCAAAAACTGACGGTTCATGGGAAGGACTCGACGCGGTCGACGCGCTTGAAGTGCCGGCCGATCTCAAACTCGAACTTCGCCGGTACCGGTCAGCCACCGCCAACTTCGCCGCGTTTCCCCCATCAACGCGAAAAGCAATCCTTGAATGGATTACTCAAGCGAAAACGAACGCGACCCGCACAAGGCGAATCGAAGAAACCGCTGCTCTCGCCGACCAGAACATTCGTGCCAACCAATGGCGCCGCCCATCAACGTAATAGCTCGACAAAACCCCTACTTCGTGCTGTCGATGTGCCGGTCGAAGACATTTAATAATCTACACGCCTAGCAACGCGCCTCCATGAGTCCGTCGAAGATCACCGTCTCACCGGCGCTTGCAGGGACGACCGAGGACGACGCTCTTAGTGCGCTTCGACAGCCGGGTACCGTCGAGCTTGTTGAGAATCTGCGACGGTGGAGTACGACAACGCCGATTCGATTGGCAGCTGCGTGTACGGGCACGTTTCCGCTCGCCGAAGCTGGGGTTCTCGATGGGCTCAACGCAACAACTAGTTGGTGGCTTGCACCGTTGTTTCGTCGCCGATACCCAAACGTGGTGCTCAATATGAACTCGACGGTTGTCTACGCGGACAACGTCACCACATCGGGGGCTGCGTTCGCGCACATCGACCTCGCGCTGGCGTTGCTGGGGTCGCTTTCACCGGAGTTGTCGTCAATGGTCAGCCGTTACCTTGTGATCGATCATCGACCATCGCAAAGCACGTATGCGATTCTCGGGCACCTTGCTGCTGCGGATCCAATCGTGCAGACATTCGAACCACACGTTCGCGACAACGTTGCATCGATCCAGGACATCACCGACGTTGCAGCAACGATCGGCACCAACCGACGCACCCTTGAACGTCACATCAAAGACACCCTCGGAATCAGTCCCAAAGAATTCATCAGACAACTCCGTGTTGAACGAGCAACCCATCTCCTACGAGCTTCGACACTCAACACCGACCACATCGCTCACGAAGTCGGTTACGCAACCGCCGCCAGCCTCCGTGCAGCCATACGCAAACACAACACCTGCGCGCCTAAGACTGGTCCCGTCTTACGCCTCAAGCCGGCGGTAGGTGGCAGGTGTCGGGTCCCTGGTTACAAGGAGTTGACAGTGGTCGTACTGCGGTCGTACCATCGAAGGGTGTCTGGTGTTGTGAAGCGATCGGTTTCGTTGCCCTCAGAAGTGTTCGCTGCTCTTGAGCGCGAGGCCGCGGCGCAGGGCCAAACGGTGTCTGCTGCGTTGGCAGATGCCGCTGATCAGTGGCTCGCGACCCGGAGAGGGCTTCGTGCTGTGCGGGCGTGGGAACGCGAGAATGGAGAGCTAACGGCTGATGAGCTTGCTGCTGCTGATGTTGATCTCGACCGAGCGGGCGTTGCGCGCCGCTGATGTCGACGAAGAAGGCTCTCGATCTTGTCTACGACACTGGTGCGCTGATTTCAGCTGAACGAGGCGATCGTCGGTTGTGGGCTCTTCATGCGCGTGCGCTTCAGCGAAAGGTGCGCCCGATTGTACCGGCTGGTTGTCTCGTTGAGTCGTGGCACGGTGGTCGCGCTGCGAACGTGTCTCGATTGCTCGATGGCTGTGAAATTGAAGTGCTGGAAGAGTCTCCGGCGAAGCGAGCTGGTGTCCTTCGCCAGAAGTGCGAAGACACGGTTGGCCCTGTTGATGCAATGGTGGTTGAGGCTGCCATTCGACGAAAAGCCGCTGTCGTTACGTCTGATCGAGGCGATATCGAATCGCTCGCTCGAGCTGCCAACCGAACGTTGAACATCATCGACGTGTGACTGTCGAACGGCCGGTGGTCAGGGGCAGGGTTGGCGACCGGTGAGGTGCCGCACTCTGGCTGCTGTGTGCTGGCAAGTCGACGCGCATTATCGAGTGGCTCCGGTGCATCGCTTCGCCGGGAACTATGGGTACGGCCAGCTTGCGTCTGTGTAGCCCAACCTACGATTGAGAGCGATGATCGGCGCGTTCGCCGGATGGTGGACCGTTCGCACGGTTCGTCTACCGTCAGCAGTGGCCCACGCCATGCCGTGCACCTTCATTGCGAGGGCAAGTTGGCGCCCCCGGTGTGAACGCAACACACCGGTCATGTCGCCGAACGCGTAGCTGTTTCCGCCTCGATACGAGGTTGCGGACATGCCAACCCAGCGATGATCGTCGAGCGCAACGACGACACCTTCGGGGTCAAACGAGGGAACCTCGATGCGACGCTCGACGTACTGGTCCCACGTATGGAACTCGCCGCGCTCTGGGATATCGGCCGCGCAGACCCTGTTCAGTTCGAACATATGGCGCTGCTGAGCCACTGTGTTTCCAAGCTGCGCCAAAGTGGTGAGCACGATGCCGCCCTCTTTGACGGCTTCGACAACCCCCTCAAACAGGCTTGCGTTGAATGCCCCCGGAAGCGATTCCAGTTTTACCCATTCGAACGGCACGAGCGATGCTCGCATAATCAGAGGGTCCGCGCAAGAACTGAGTCCTGTGGAGCGAGTCGGGATCGGACACTCCGACTGCGCGCACGGTTGGCCTGGCGAGGAGACACGACCACAAGCGCATCACCGTGCCGGAACGCATTCTAACGAAAGAGCACCACTGTGATCGTGATGAGAGCCGCTCGGAATCGGGCCATTCACCCGGGCCTCATAACGCGCACCGGCCACCGACGAAACCGACGCATCTTTGCCCGATATGCGGAACCCAACCTAGCGGTAGCAGGCTGCTGACAGGCCACCTTGAGCGATGTCGACGGAGTCTGAGCCAGGTCGCTATTGTTGGTTTATGGCCGTCAACCCAAAGCCAGTCATTACTGCCGACGAGATGGACAAAATGACGCCACAAGAACGCGCTGACGCTGTTGATTCGGCCATGGTTCGCTCATGGGATGACGTACCGGAGCCGTTCCGCTCAGAAGTGCTTGCCACTGCCAAAACGCTCGGGCAGCAGCGTCGCAAGAGTGCCTGAGCGCCAGGGCCGTTTCACCGAGCAATTCTTCAACCGCTTGGATGTTCTCCTGCCAGGTGAGCGTGGTATCGACGGAACGCCGTCAATCACAGACTTCCTACTCCTGGATTTACCACGAGTGCGTGACCGGCTCGTTAGCGACTACCAAGGGAACACGCTCGCGACCGATGATCCCCGACGTGCGTGTTTACATTGGTGCGGGGGTGCTCGTGAGCCGATACGCAATCTTCGTTGCTGAGGAAGGCGACGCCATAGAGGCGTTTTGGGTTTCTATCGATCTTGATAGCGATGTCGACTAGTCCGAGTACGTTTGCCAGCGACCGCCCTTCAAACGACGCATGACGATCTCGGAAAACGAGTCCCGGAGTTGCCCAGCATGGCCCATGGACTACGCCCCGAGGCGCCTGTGGAGGTCGTTCCATAGTTCTCTGCGCGCTTAGCAACGAGACCACATCTCTTCTTTGATCCCCGCGCCCACGCCGGCGACAGGTGGCAGGCTCGGAGGACGAAACGATGGCCGGTCGAGGACTCGTTATTTGCTGCCGAGCGATCCGAGGGTTGGCCAAGGTGGACCAGAGCGGAGGAGTTTGAGGATGGTTCGGCCGTGACGGAGTCCGTCGGGGAACTGGTCGTGAACGTCCCATCGCCACACCGCGACCATAGCGAGCACTAAACGTCGACACTCATTGAGGAGGTCTTGATCGAGCTCGAGGTAGTGGTCGGTGACCTCGCTCGGTAGATGCGCTGCGTCGAATTCCACCGGGCCACCACAACAGGTCTCTAGGTCGATGAAGAGCAGCCCGCTCGTGGTGTTGAGCACGTTCCCCGGGTGAGGCTCGCCGTGAAGGAGTTGTTCGACAGCCCCGATGTGATCGATCTTCCGACGAGCGCGGTGCTGGAACATCGATGTTTCGCATTCCGAAATGAAGTCGCTGTAGAACGTGTGCGTAGTCGGCGGACGAGCATTGGTTACCGAAATTCGCGTCGTAGAAAGTCCAAAACGTCAGGGCGAAGCCATCACGTTCGTAAACGCGCGGTTCGAGTCTGGTCTCTAGAGCGACAACAGGAGCTGCTGCTGCGACGAGTTGCTGAGCTACCTCAACTTCGAGTGCCGCGCCTTCTTCGCCGATCACGGCGACCCGAGGAAGACGGCACAAGGCAGTAGACGCAAGCCGAGCTTATTCGAGTTCTGGATCACAACCACGTCCTCGACTGCCAGACCCAGCTCAGAAGCAATCAAACTCACGACCGCAACCGCTCGCGACACCCCGTCCATGTTCACGAAACGAGTCTGCCACTCAGCTTTCAAAGAACGACACAGGAAATACGCCAACCGGTGGCGCCACTTCCCGGGGGTCGGGGGCACCCATCTTGTCGCCGATCAGCGCTGCACTATGGCTGTTATGTGCGCGTAAAAAGACCTGCGTTGTGCGCAGACCCGCCGCTGCATCGCGCCGGGAGTGTGCGGGACGCGATCAGAAGTGCGCTGAGCGAAGTGTGCGGCCGCGCCCCGACCAGAAGTCGTCCAACTGATCAGCTCGACGGTAGTCGCCGTGGGCTGGTGTCGAGCCAGACGTGACTGTCGTTCGGTGTCCGTTTGCACTCGAGGAAGTCGCGATGGCTGACGTTTGCGTGCGCTTCTACTGTGTCTCGGTCGGCCGGGTAAGTTTGACCCAGACTCTGTCTCACGGAGGCTAGGTTCGCGGCGGGGGGGCGCGCGGCGACGATCGACTACTGCTTGCCGGTTCGCTACTCGTCATCGCTGCAGGCCACGTCCTCACGCACTAGCTCGTTTTACCGAGTCCCCTCAAGGAGTCAACCGTGGAAGATCCGGAACTTAAGTCCGCTGCCGCCAGGCTAGGACTCGCCGCCGACGGGTGGACCGCGAGAGAGCCACTGCACAACAAGGCGTTGACCGCGGGCATTTGGGAATTGACGCGCAGCGATGAACACATCGTGATCAAGCGGCTAGTTCGGCAGCGGCAGCCTGGCGGGACGGCATTCACCCAGCACTGGTCTCATCGCAAGCAGGAACCGACTCGTTGGAACTATTGGGCTCGAGAGGCGCTTGCGTACAAGAGTGAACTCACGTCCTCGTTTGCCGACGCTGGGCTACGAGCACCGCGATGCCTAGGCGTCGATATCGGCAACGACGACGCAGTCCTAGCCATTGAGTACGTCGACGGCGAACCGGCGGAGCGCTGGGGTATCTCCACTTACGCTGATGCCGCTCGTGCGCTTGGTGCAGGGCAAGCCCGTTTCGTAGGCAAGACCCATCAGCACGAATGGCTGTCAACCGACTTCATTCGGACGTACAGCACCGAGAAACCAGTTCGGTGGGAGCTTCTTGATAGCGACGCAGCGTGGGCTCAACCGCTCGTCGCCGAGAACTTTCCCGATTCGTTGCGCGGAGCAGCCGCAATGCTCCATGCGAGAAGGGAGGATCTCTATGCGTTGGCCAATGCGTGCTCGCGAACGCTTTGTCACCTCGACTTCTGGACCAAGAACCTGATCCGCGAAAGAGATGGCGGCTTCGTGCTGCTCGATTGGGCCTTCCTCGGCGACGG
>JANMEI010000350.1:0-6489 GCA_031376865.1 Acidimicrobiia bacterium
CTTGCCGAACATGGCCCTGAACTCGATCGGCCTTACGCCGACCGGATCAAGGGCTCCACGATCCACAATATGAAAGAACTTCGACCGCGAGGGATCGCCAATCACTTTCGAGTGTTGTTCGTTTTCGATCCCCGTCGCGAGGCCATTCTTTTAACCGGTGGTGACAAGAGTGGTCAGTGGGCGACCTGGTACGTGACAGCGATTCCGCTCGCAGAGCAGCTTTACGCCAAGTACCTCGATGAGCTCCGCTCCGAAGGTCTCATCGGACCCGAACGATCAGTGAAAGGAAACCAGAACATGGGACACCGAAAATTCAATGACGTCGTTGGAGACATCAACGCCGAACGACGTAGCCGTATTGATGCCATCAAAGACGACGCCCGTGCCGACGCCGTGGCGTTCAACCTTGCCGAACTCCGCCGACACCGTCAGCTCACCCAAGTCGAGCTTGCTGAGCGGCTCGAGCGAGCACAGGCATCGGTCTCTGCGATGGAGACAGCGGACGACAACTTGCTCTCAACAGTGCGTTCCGTTGTCGAGAGCATGGGCGGTCGACTCGAACTCGTAGCGGTCTTCGACGACGAACGAATCGCCATAGCCACGCGCTAACAAAAGGAACACAAAACGCCTTGCTAACTGCCCGATAACGACGCCCGATAGTTCGCAGAAGGGACCAACCCTGTGCGCTGCATACCGGCCCGATTGTGTACGCCAGCGTATGAAGCCGCTACCGAGCCGGGTATGTTTCGTGAAGTACTCACCAATATCTCGTGACAGGATCGCCGCGTGACCTCACCAAGCCCTCGAGACGTCTTTCTTCAGCTTGTCCATAGCGTCGCGTCCGCTGTCGAAACGGGCGATCCCACGCTGCTTCCTCATTTTACGCCGAGGCAACCGATGTGCCTCACCCCATGCACCCCGCTCGAATTCAGCCGCTCACAAACCGCTCGCAGCTCAGTACCATTTCGGTGTCGCCTCGCCGGGTTACACGCCAACGCTTCGCTATCAGCCTGAAGCAATCGTGGTGCACGAGACGACCGACCCTGAAGTCATCGTCGCTGAGTTCGAGTACCGAGGCACGGTTGTTGCCACTGCGAAGTCGTTCGCCGTTCCCTGGATCTTCGTACTACGCGTTCGCGATGGTCTCATTGTTGAATCACGCGACTACATCGACCACGTCGCTTTAGCCGAAGCGCGGGGCACCCTCGACGTTTTGCTTGCTTCACTCCGACCGCCAGCTTGATGTCGATGAAGTTGTCAACTACGAAAACGTGTATCGGCTCTGTTACGTCCGTGGCCCCGAGGGGATCCTTATCGGATTGGCCGAACAAACCGGCTCACGCACCAAAACTAGCTCGGGTGACACACTCTCCGGAAGCGTTGACTCTGTCACGTCTCCCAAGACGACCGATTTTTGAAGTTCGGTCAGGTGTTGACCTACTGGGTTTGGCGGGCGCTGACGCAACGAGTTTCAACGACAGCGTTGCCGTTGAAATAAGTAGTACCGCAGGCCCGCACCTTTCCTGATCGCATCTTCGAATAGATGGTTCCTGGACCTTTCAAGGAGCGCTTAGTCTTCGATGAATACCTGTTGACGAACGCAGTGCTCTGCGTGACCGCTGCAGTTCCACCAGCCGACGCAGTCACACGGGACCATGACGCCTTGCATCGCGGCGAAAAACGCAGAGTAACAACCTGTCGTCCGAACGTTCCGCCCGATGCATGATCTTCAAACACGACGAAATTGAGACTGACCGCATCACGTTCGCATCGCGTTGCTACGGGGCTTTTGCCGTTACATCCAGACCCGTTGCAACCAACCGAAGCTGATGCGCTTGAGCTGTGCACACCCAATGCAGCGGGGAATGCAATCAAGGACATAACAACAAATGCAGGTATTCGTCTGTGGAACATGGTGTTGGCCTCCGGCAAGGTTTGCGATTGAGACGTCGGCTCGATCGGAACCGATCCGCTGTCAGGGCGTGCTTACCCTATGTCTGAGGTTTTGAAACATCTGGAGCAGTGTCACGAGGTTTGGTCACTTTCCCGACCGGGTAGAGATCTGTGAGCTCTGCAATCCACGGCTCCGGAAGGTAAACCTGATGACACCAAAATCGGATGGACGCTTAGCAAAGGGGCGATCCCCACATTTGTTGCCAACACCCAGGGACCATTGCTTCAACCGGATGCTCTTCTTTCCCGTAGCAGTTGCCATCCTGGCGTTCGCCGCCTCTTCGTGTTCAACAGATGAAGATGCAACCGTCACTATTGCCACGACTAGTTCTGCTGGCAACCGAATCGATCCAAATGCGACCACCGGGCAGGCAAAAGGTTACGCACTCGACATGAAGATGATTCTCGTTGCTATGACGAACGGAGGGCAACCAACAATTGCGAACCTGGAAGAGGCGCATGCTGCAGTCGCCGCTAACGCACTAATGAGTGGGCTCGATGACTTTGACAATGACGGTGACGATGATGATGGAAAAGTAACGTTAACGGTCGACACGGACCAGGCGTGTTTGGCACATCAGGACTCTGCGTGGACTGTTGTCGACGGCAAATGCTAGAAGGTCATCGAGTGGAAAAACTCCGCTTAAAAACGGCGCGCCGCCCAGGGCAGCGCTTGCGAATTTCATCACTCGCTAAGAACCGCTTTTGACTTTAGCGGAGCAGATGTGTTGCTGAGACTGCTCACTTCGAATACCGGATATTGCGCAGCGATCGCTGTGAAGTCGTCAAGAGGTGCACCTTTGTCGACCGGAATGTGGGGACGGCCTCCAGGAACCTTGTGAACATAGCGACGCAAAATTGGGGCACGTTCGTTGACCGGGACTTCGATGAGTTGGCATGTCCGAGCCTTACGTCGGCGCAACACGACGTGGCCGTGAGCGGCGCGAACGTTACGAACCCAGTTGCAATCCTCACCCAACATCGACACCAGATACCAGTGACCTGCGACGTCAGCCATTCCGAGCGGGAACTTCGTCGTCATCCCAGACCGACGCCCCGGAACTTCCAATGTCACCCACCGGCGTGGGAATAGCCCGGCCGCAAACACCCAACGCCACACCCGGGCGAATCGGCGCGCAACAGCGTTGCCACGCCCGCCTGCATACATGGCCCGAGTCGAATCTCCGGAGCCGAGGAACCTGTTCACCTCGTCCTTAGGGGAAGCGCGAATCTGTCGGAACGTGAAGTCATCGGTCAACCTTTTTTTCGGTGAGTTCGAGAACGGGATGAAGCGCGGCCTCGGCGATAAACTCGCTGACCTGGGCGTCTTTGTTGGCTCGGAAGTACGGCCGGGTGGCGCTGGCGACGGCAATGTATTGCTTGAGGATCGGGCCAGCTTCTGCGGCAGGCACTTCTCGAACTGTGAACGTGCGCGCCTGCCGGCCACGCCGCAGTGTGAGTTCACCTGATGCTCGAGCGTTCAGCAGCCAGGACACCTCTCCGTACGGGGCAACGAGCCACTGCTTGTCGCCTTTCCTGACCGGAATCACGGGGGTGCTCCGCAACTGTCCGGATCGGCGCCCTGTCGTCGTAACGATGCTGGCCGGACCAACACCAATCATCGCCAACGCTGTAAAGAGCGCGTCACCAATTCGGTCGGCCCACTGTTTTCGGTACTGTTTGATCGGGCGGAGCGGCACGATTGGGCTGAAGGAGTCGTTCATGGTCATGCTTGCTAGTGGCGCCACATACTGACGTTCCTCTCTGTTACCCGGTGCGCGTTGTTCATAAACTTGGCGCTGGGTGACGTGGTGTTTACGCTGTGGCTGGTTGGAAGAGTTCGATCAGGTTGCCAGCTGGGTCGAGGGCGAGGACTTGTTTGCCGCCGGGCCCTGTCACTATTTCGTTGCGGAACCGGACACCACTTGCGGTGAGACGTGCGGTCTCGGTCGCGATGTCGTCGACGATGAGGTGGATGCGGTTCCATCCACCTGGAGTTGGTGTTACTCCGTCGGCCATGGCTCGTCCGGCGGAACTGAGCGGCCCGGACAGCAGGAGTCGGAGGTTGCCTCGGGTGACGTCGGCGAAGGCGGGCGGGGCGTTCATCCCAACGGTGAAGCCGAAGTATTTAGTGTAAAGGTCGACGCAAGCGGCGACGTCAACAACGATGTAACGTACGCTTACGATCTCGGTGGCGGTCATGGTATTTCCCTTCGAGTAAGTATCTGGTTGTTAGTTTCGGGTTGAGCTGATGTGGAGATCGGCGAGTAGCAAGGTGACGCGTCCTTCGATCTCATTCGCAACCTGTTGGAATGACGTGTAAGTGTTTTTGTCGCTTCCGTGGTTTGCGGCCGGATCGGGAACGCTCCAATGCGCTGATGTTGGCGACCCTGGGAATTCCGGACAGACTTCGCGCACTTTGTCGCAGAGTGTGATGACTCGGTCGAATCGGCTGCGAACGAAGCGACTGAGCGGCTTCGTTACGTTCCTGGAGATGTCGATGCCGTGTTCAGCCATGACCCGAACCGCGTGTGAGTGCAACGGTTTTGGGTAACTCCCAGCGCTGCGCGCTTTAATCGTGCCTGCGCAGCGGTGGGCCACGAATGCTTCAGCAATCTGTGAGCGGGCACTGTTGCCGGTGCATAAAAACAGCAGGCGTTGGCGAGATCGATGAGACGAAGCGTTGGTGGGCTCTTGCTGGCTGATCGAAAGGGCAGGGTGCAATGACAGGCCGACTTCGGCAAGGAGGTCCCGGCAGCGAAAAAGATCGGCCCGGTAATACACGTCTCGACCATCAGCGGAACTGCGACGTGAGCTAACGATCCCCGCGGTTCGGAACTCCGCCAAATGGTACGAAACGAGATTCTGCGGCTTCCCGAGAATCTCGACCAGTTCGTTGACGCGCCGATTCGAGTTTCTCTACGAACCATCCTCGACATCGTGAGGATGGTCATGGACCTATTCAAGGATTCGCTTGACTACTGAACGATTGCTCCCTACATTGTATTCAATGAATTGGTTGAATACAGCGAGGCGTTGTGGCTGCTGACGCGCTCTCGCAAGTGTTTCAGGCACTTGCCGATCCGATCCGACGAGACATCGTTGCCCGGCTTGCTGTTGCTGATGCGACGGTCAACGAGCTTGCCGAACCGTACGAGGTGACGCTGCAAGCGGTATCTCAACACCTCAAAGTGCTCGAGAGTGCCGGGCTGGTGAGCCGAAGCCGTGACGCGCAACGCCGTCCTGTTCACCTTGAAGCGGACGTCTTCGACTTGATGACCAAGTGGATCGAACGCTACCGACGCCAAGCCGAGCAACGATTCGCACGCCTCGACGAGCTCCTTGACTCGATGCCAGATGTGGAGCCAGATGTGGAGCCCGCCCCGAACCCTAAGCGAACAGCCAGAACGTCAGGAGCAAAGCGATGACCGCAAACCAACCAGCCAACGCGACAGTGATCGAGATCGACCACGCCGTCCCGTTGGTGCGAATCATCAGGGAGTTCAACGGCCCGAGGGAAAAAGTGTTTCGAGCGCATGCGGATCCAGACCTCTTTGCGCAGTGGAACGGCCCAAACGACGCAACGATGACGATCGGTCACTACGACTTTCGCACTGGTGGCTCGTATCGGTACATGCATTCCAGCGGCGGGTTCGAAGCGTGGTTCAACGGAACGTTCCACGAGGTCCGTCCGGAAGAACTGATCGTGCAGACGTTCACCTTCGAAGGAATGCCCGACGGTGTAGCGCTTGAGAAGCTTCATTTCGAATCACTCGGCGAAGGCCGAACCAGGCTGACGTCGACCTCGCTCGTCGACAGCTTCGAAGACCGCGATGCCTTCGTTGCTTCCGGCATGGAAAGCGGTGTCGTCGAGGGCTACGAACGTCTCGACGCAATTCTCGACACACTCGGAAAGTCGTAGGTGTGCTGGTGAATAGCAAACCATCTACGGTTGAAGAGTACGTGGCGACGTTTCCGACGGACGTCCAGAACGCATTGGGGTTGCTACGCGCAGTCGTCTACGACACGATCCCCGACGCAACCGAGATCATCAGGTACGCAATGCCTGCCGTCATGCTCGACGGCCACTACGTCGTGCACTACGCCGCGTGGAAACACCACATCGGCCTATACCCGATCCCGCCGATGCCCGCAGACCTTGAACCCGACGTTGCGCCGTACCGGTCAACCAAAGACACCATGCGTCTTCCGCACGGCACGCCCGTACCAGAGACTCTCCTCCGACGAGTCCTCGTTGAACTGGTCAAACAGCGAGAAGGCGTTCAGAGTGGAATGACTGAGCACTAGCTGTAGTTTGAGTTGTGTCCAGTGAACGCGCTGCGCTCATCAAGGGAGAGCAACGAGATGAGACCACTTCGATACTCGATCAACGTCACGCTCGACGGCTGCTGCCATCATGAGGCAGGGGCTCCTTCCCGATGAGGAGTCGATGCGGTACTGGACCTCGGAGATGGCACGAGCCGATGCTCTGCTGTTTGGCCGGGTGACCTACGAGATGATGGAGTCGGCGTGGCG
>JANMEI010000390.1:0-10548 GCA_031376865.1 Acidimicrobiia bacterium
CGATCGAACTGGCAGTATCGAGTTTGAGTACGAGGCTGGTGCCGACGAAGTCCCCACCCTGCCCTGGGAATCGGTGTTTCGAGATTGGCTTGATCGACGTCGCCCGACCGAAGCGGTCAACCCGTGGCTGGTGCTCTTCACCGTCTTGCTCGGCAACTTTGCTGCCGGGTTTGTGTTCACGCTGTTGTCGGTAGCGCGTCAAGAAATTGCCACCGACCTGAACACCCGTTACAGCTTGGTGCTGTGGAGCTTTACCCTGCCAACCTTGGCCGGAGCCATCTTGGCCCCAGCACTTGGCCGGTATGGGGACATACGAGGTCATCGAAAGCTGTATCTCATTGGGTTGGCAGGTGGCTCGGTGACCGCGCTGATGGTTGGTTTGTCGCCCAACGTCTGTGCGCTGATTGCGTTTCGGACGCTGGCGGCCGGCGTCACCACGGTGCTCGGCCCTTCTTCGCTAGCCATCATTTTTCGATCGTTCGAAAAGAAGCAACGTGTACAGGCAATGGGCTTCTGGTCACTCGTCGGTGCTGGTGCACCTGTGATAGGCGTGTTGGTCGGTGGGCCGGTGGTGGAGCGATTCGGATGGCGGGTGATGTTCCTGGCGCAAGTGCCGCTGTTCTTGATTGCGCTAGCGGTCGCAATTCGAGTTATCCCCACGCTGCCAACCAAAGCCGCAACGGACTTCGATTGGCGCGGCGCTGTTTTGCTAGGTCTCACCACGCTGTGCATTTTGCTGGGAGCCAACCGCGGTGTGGAGTGGGGATGGACCAACGGATTCGTCTTGGGAGCATTCGCACTTGCACCGTTGTTGTTGGCAACGTTTGTGTGGTGGCAACAAAAAGCACCGTCACCGTTGTTGCCGCTTCGATTGTTGAAACTTCGCAACGTCTCGATGGGCATCACCGCGCAAATGCTGGCCCAATTCAGTTATCTGGGCGCAGGCTTGTATCTGGTCAACGATCTGCTTGTCGGTAAACAGTTCTTCGGGCTGTCGTTGCCCGATGCCAGCAAAGCAACCATCGCTCGCCCCATTGCCTTCGCGATGATTGCTCCGTTGGCAGGTTTCTTCGCGGTTCTCATTGGAGAACGCTGGGTTGCGGTGATGGGCATGTCGTGTATGGCGCTGTCGATGTTCCTTCTGGCGATCACCCCGCCGGGCACCTCGTTGATCGCGTTACGAATTGCGATTGCTGTCTCGGGCTTGGGGATGGGTATGTCGTTGCCGTCGCTATCAGCCACGGTGGCCAACGCCGTACCCGAAAATTTGCTGGGCACCATCGGCGCGGTACAGCAGCTCATGGTGCAGATGGGTGCTGTCTTGGGCACTCAGGCCATGGTGGCCATTGCCACGTCAGGCGGCGAGGGTCAACCGCAGGGGTACCGCAATGCGTTCATTGCGGCGTTTGTCGTGTCGATCGGTTCGGTCATAGCGGCGCTGATGTGCCGCAGCAGCCCTCGGGTAGCGAAGCAACCTGCCTAACCGTCACGTGCCCGGCACCCCGCACACCAGATCGGTGGAGAACGTGCGGTCAATCGGCCGAGATGTCCAGTATCCGTGCGGGCCGTCATTGCTCATCACGTAAGCGTTTGTACGATTCGGGTCGCCAGACACGGCAATCACAAACTTGTCGGGCGCGGTCACGATTGGGACCAGTCTGTTGGGATCAGTGGTTTGCGCAAAATCCGGTGGCACCAAGTCGTTGGCTGCAAGGTCAGTCAGGGTTCGATGGCCAGCGGTCAGGTTGGACCAGGTGCCGATCAACGCCTCAAACTTCCATGCCGGGATTCGAGCAGTGTCAAACAATGCCTTTTTCACATCGGCTTGCGACCATCCGGCACGGCTGAATATGTTGGCCAGCACCGGTGACAGGACCAGCAGCGGCCGATAGTGGCCCTGGCCGATACCAAACACGTGGGTCAGATCCCAACCGGTGACGCGCACCAGCCCATCGGCTAGGTACGGAAGAATCTCTTCCGGTGTTGATCCAAACACGCTGCCAATGATCATCCCGCTGTTGATCCGTCCGATCGTGACGGCGTCGGTTCCGGCCGGGATGCCGAACTGCGCTGACACGGGTTGCCAACCGAGCGCCAAGAGCGCCTCGTCATCTTCGGCGAGCACCACCCGGGTGCTGTTGCCAAAGGTTGCCTTGTCGTGCTCAGCAGTGGTGAACCCACACACGTTTCGCAAGTACAGGCGGAGCCATCGGCCGATTGCGGTGTTGGCATGAGTGCCTTCTCGCAGGGCACCAGCTTCGTGATTGAAATCAAGTGCACGTACAACCGGGCCGCTGATGATGATCTGCGCATCGGCCCCGGTGGTGTTGCCCGAATGTTCAACGCCATATTCGGTCCTGGCCAGAATTTCAACAATGGCCACCAAAACCGGAAGGTAATCTGCGGAACATCCGGCCATCACTGCGTTGACGGCGATCGACCAGATGGTCATGTCTCGACCAGACGGACGGGCGATGCCGATTTCACGCCATGGGTCGTATCCCCATTCGGCAATCATGGCCTCGACCTTGTCGCGGGTGGGAGGGATGATGGGATTTCCATCGGACCATCCACGTTGAGCGAAGAGCGAATTGATGTCGTCGATGCTTCCCGTGGCCACTATGTCGTGAGGGTTCGGTTCATCTGTATGCGTACTGTCGTGGGCGAGTTGTCTGGTGAGCCCGTCGATGACCTCGTCAACGGTGTGTTGGACGAACGACGCAATCATGTCGGCACCGGATTGCGAATCCACATGACCTCTCATGACAGCTAGCGGAAGTCCGTCACAGCCCAAGCCACGAGCAGTCGCCGCCGCCTGCTTTTCGAAACCTTCACACACCAGCGACACCGATGGGACGTTTGTCTGTTCACATACAACCGATGCCCGCATCACGGCGGGCGTACAGCTGCCTCAACAACCGTTGCCGACAACGACGGCGTCAATGCGATGACGTCGCAGGTTGTCCGGCAGCTGTTGCACGATCATCCTTTCGTTGGGCCCGTGGATATGGCCAAACGAGTCGTAACCGACAATCTCGATTCCGGGGAAACGTTGTTTCAGCTCACGTTCCAGCACCGGGAACAACTCTTCGCCACGAAACATGTAGTCCCAGATGAAACCAACCCGACAACGGTTCAGATCAACTACCCGGGGAACAGCCTGCCACGCTCGGACACCCAGTGGAGCTTGGGGCCACACAACGCGATAGGCCGGTTCGAGAGAAGTCACCCAGTAATGGTGCCAGAACTGCAGTAGCAGCCGCTAGCGAAATGTGCTTAACGAGTAACTTTGTGTAGCATTGAATGCCGTGGATGTCATCGATCACGCAATTATTGACCACTTGCAGCGGAATGCCCGGTTGGCGAACAACGAACTAGCCGATCGAATTGGTCTCAGCCCGTCGCCGTGCTTGCGCCGGGTGAAGCTGCTTGAAGAGTCCGGCGTTATTCGTGGCTATAGCGCGATTGTCGATCGCAAACAGATCGGCCGCAGCTACGAGCCGCTGGTGTGGGTAACGCTGTCGGAGGTGACCCGAGAGTCGATGACTGCCTTCGAATCGGCCGTCGAAGAGATCGACGACGTGATCGAGGTGCTTCGCATGATGGGCCAGCCCGATTATCTGCTGCGTATTGCCACTCGCGATGCCGACAGTTTCGAGTTGCTGTATATCGATCACCTAGCTCGGCTTCCGCACGTACAAACCCTGACGTCGCAGCTGGCGATGAAAGTGGTGAAGCGGACCCACCATCTGACCGTTCTGTAACGGTCGAGATGGCACATAATTCCGCAACCAGCACAGAGTCTGTGCCAGTTCAGGAATTCTGTGCCATCTGGATGCGCCTCGGCAACTGCGCGGCAACCTCGGCTAACTGGCAATGCTGATGCCGCTTCTTCGTGTGGTGGTTTGATCCACACGGTGGTGGGTGGTCGTTGGGCTTTTGGTGGTCGTTTGAAACGTTTCCGGTGTTGTTGGTAAGCAGCACCAAATATGTTGTCACGGTTAGTAAGCACACGTAGCGTCTGTTTGTTGTGGATTGTTGCTGAGGTGAGAAGCCCGACGGTATGAGGAAGTCGGTGCTTGTTGATGGCTGGGTTGTGGGGTGTTGATCCGTTCGTCAGGAGGCGAATGGAACGCTGGTGCAGAGCAGACGAGCACCAGCTGTTCCTGTCGTCTGGTTCGTTGGTAACTCGTGAATGACGACAGAACCGGCCTGACCTTTGCGCAGCGGCCAATCGATGAGATCAACGGCGACGGCTCGTCCGAGGCTGTCGATGCGGAGATCCAACCAAACTTCTTTTGCTCCCAGTGGAACTGAGGGTGCTGCTGCTGGGTTTTGGTGATGCGGGCCGGATGAAGCCGCGTCAGCTGCACAGGGAGCAACGTGCACATGGGCCCCGAGCGTTCGAGGGCTCACTGCTTTTGGCATCCCGCTGACCTCGAGAACCACGAGCGATAACTGGGTGTTGGCAATAGGAATCAGTTGGACGTTGATAGCCGCCCCAGCGAATGCTTGATCGTGTACGACCGTCGGACCCTTGGCCGTTATCGATGCTGATGACCCGTAAGCGTTCTGGGCACGAGCAGGGCCAGGAAGCGCCACCAACATGCCGACAAGGGTGAGGGCGACGAGGGCTATGGTCCGTCGTAGTTCCACGAGGTAGGACAAAATTCGCTTCAGAGTATTCACGGGGGTCTCCTGCTGTTTGACGAAAGATCCGCCATAGCTTGCCCGATCCTTCTCACTACCGGGCCGCACGCCACCGTTGGTGGTCGCCGTGACGAGCGCAGGTCGCGGATGCTTTGACTTTCGTGGCCTATTGGCTACCTCGGCTTTCGTAACCTCACAGATGAGTCGGCCAAGTCGCTTGGTTTCACGACAACCGCACTACACTATGCCTCCAAACGAACCCGAGCATTGCCGTACAGTCGATGCGGAAACGAGCAACAATCTCCCCCCGCCCGAGGCTATAAGTGAGGAAGCCCGAGGCACATCTGGAAGCGTAGCGACCTAATGACAATCCGCCCGGCCAGCATCTTGAATTGGAGCCACATCAGGATCGTTGACAAACTTCCAGTTGTAGCCGGTAGATTTCAACTCCAGGCGAAGGAACCCGAATCCGGTACCGTTCACCTTGCTATTGGCCGTCTGCTTGCCGAGGGCGTAGACGCTCTTTCCGCCGGTACCGATCACAAACTGGCGTGGCGAGTTTGCTGCGGCAGCGCCACTGCTGTTCTGCGGATCGAACCGCTCGTACTGATGCTCGTGCCCAACTAACACCAAGTCCGCTTGTGCAGCATCAAGTGCATCCCAAATTGGTTTCATGAACTGATTCGGTCCCCGCTCTGCCGAGGTAAACAACGGGTGATGCCAAATTGCCGCAACGCATGGTCGCTTGTTGGCGGCCAAGTCTGTGAGCAGCCAATTCATCTGCGCGCTTCCTACATCACAACCCCCAATCGCGTCACAATTGGAGTTGATGACCGCCAGATGCCAAGACTTGCTGAGATTGATGCTGTAGTAGCCATTGGACTGTGGATGGGCTCGGCTCCCGAAGTATTGAAAGTATCCAGCTGCGTTTGCGGTCCCGTATTCATGATTGCCGGGCGTCGGGATCGCTATCGAGTTCAGTCGCCCGTACGACTGGTCATATGGACCGGTAAACCCGTCAACGGAACCGGTGTCGTATTGCAAGTCACCGAGCAGAAGCAGGGATTTGACCGTTTTGTCGGCGACGAGAAGATTGCTGACTTGTTGATGACGACACGAATTGACCGTCGTCGCAGTTCCCGGTTCGCATACCAAATCACCGACTGCTGCAACGACCCGCTCAAGACGCGGTGCACTTTTTGATGCCTTCGCAGCATTTGCCAAGATCGGCTGTACACCGACTATTGCCGTTGCTAAAGACGCACAGATCACGAGTCGTTTTGTACGTTGAGCATGCATAGTCAACCTCCGTCAGATCAGGCCAGCATTTGCCTGTCTGACCGAGGTATCGACATAATTCCCGAGATGCTTGAACTAGCTCACTTCGGCGGTCGTAACCGTGCGGTGCTCCGCGACGGACTTCAGGGCCGCCAGCCCAATGACGAGCGGAGCCCGACCATCGTTGCCGTTGACCTCTGTAGGGCTGCCGGAGCGAACCGCCGCCACAAACGACTGCCATTGCGCAATGAACGCAGGCACATAGCGATCCTGGAAGAAGTATGGAATCGTCGGTTGACGTGAACCTTCAGCGGAGTGAATTCGCCCGGTATAGGTGAGCGGGTTCTCTGACTGTGCCATCCCAAGCGAACCATGCACTTCGACGCGTTGGTCATAACCGTAAATAGCACGACGGCTGTTGTCGATCGAGGTGATCGCACCATTTTCATGACGAAGGACCACCACAGCGGTATCAACATCGCCAGCTTCGCCGATAGCAGGATCAACCAATACAGCAGCATGCGCGCTTACTTCAACCACCTCGGACCCGGTGACGAAACGTGCCATATCAAAATCGTGAATGGTCATGTCAAAGAACAGACCACCTGACGACTTGATGTATTCAACCGGAGGTGGCGCTGGATCTCTGCTAGTGATACGAACAATTTCAACAGCACCGACGACGCCATCAAGCACCGCTTGACGGACAGACCGGTGAGCAGGATCGAAGCGTCGGTTGAAACCAATGTGCAACGGCACGCCCGCCTTGGCCACGATCGCAAGTGCTCGATCAACCAGTGCCAGGTCTAACGAAACTGGCTTCTCACAGAAAATGGCCTTTCCTGCCAATGCGGCAGCTTCCATCATCGGCAGATGCGCAGGTGTATTGGAACAGATGGCGACAGCATCAACACTTTTGGAACCAAGCACTTCATCGAGGTCTGTGGTGAACGGAACGCCAAGCGATGCACCAACTGCTTCGGCGCTTGGCGCATGCACGTCTTGCACCATGGTCACCACGGCATCGGGAACGTTACGAGTAATGAGATCGGCGTGCAGCTTGCCGATGCGACCGACACCAAGTACAGCAATGCGGAGCGGTTGTGGCGAAGTCATGTTACGGACTCGGATCTATGGAGTAGACGGGACGTTGAGCTGCACTCTGAACCTATGGCGAAACTTCAGCAGCAAGCAGCCTTTTGACGAGCTGTTTGAGATCCTTCGTCGGGTCGGACAGTTCGTGGGGTGCTGGAGTGACACCACCGGCAATCAGCCGTTCGGCTAAACGAATATCTTTGGCGATGCCAGTTCCCTGGCCGATGGCGGCAGCGCTGACCAACACGCCGTGTTGATCGAGGCCAAACCACACCACTGCGCCGTCATCTCGCTTTCGTACTACCGATGACACCGCAGTGTCTGGAAGCCCGCTCACTTGCAAGCCAAGATCGTATTGATCAGACCAAAACCACGGCACCACGTGAAACGGAGCGGTGTTTCCAGTGATGACTTGGGCAACCGTGTTGGCCTGGTCAACGGCGTTTCGCCAAGCTTCAAGTCTGAGCCGTTGCCCGTTGTGCACATACGAGCAGCAGTCACCGATGGCGAAGATCGCCGGGTCTGACGTGCGTAAATGTTGGTCGACGGCAATGCCGTTGTCGATGCTCAGCACTGCTGCTTCGGCTAACGAGATGTTGGGGATGGCGCCGACGCCAGCAACCACCACGTCGGCTCGGTATTGATGACCGTCTTTCATCATTACGGTGAAACTGGCATCGTCGTTGACGGCGATCGACTGCGTAACTGCATTCAAAGAGATATTGATGCCACGTTTGCGATGGGCAGCCTCGGCCACAGCGGAGATCTCGGGCGGCATCCCCCGTGTCATGAGCCGAGCGCCCGCTTCAATCACCGTTACGTCGCAACCAATCGACCGTGCACTGGCCGCGACTTCAAGTCCGATGAAGCCGCCGCCGATGACTACTAACCGGGCGGTGCGCGCAGGGTCGAGCGGCGAGCGTAGCGAGTGCGAAGGGCCCGAGCTGCAATTATGCGTGAGGGCGTCCCTGATGCGACGAGCGTCGGCGTCGGACCGCAGCAATAGAGCATGGTGGCCGCCGTCAATTGGCAACGGGCGAGCGGTGGCGCCGGTGGCGATGACCAACGAACCGTACGCCACCTGTTGTCCGGAACCGAGGGTGACAATTTGCGCAGCGCGGTCGATTGATACAACAACCTGGCCCAGTTGCAGGTCAATCTTGTCGTCGAATTGTTGCTCTGGTGTCAGCAGGTGCGACAGGGCAAACGGATCGTCGGTTAATCCATTCTTGGACAGAGGAGGCCGGTCGTATGGACGCGTTGTTTCTTGCCCGAAGATGGTGATGTTGCCCGCGTATCCGGCGGACCGCAATGCGGTAGCGGTAGTGATGCCCCCAACTCCGGCACCCACAATCACAACATCGGTTATCACGAGCGGTTGAGCAACTAGTTCGGAAGGGCAATCATGACGCGATCTCCTTCGCGTCGGGTTTGATATGTGGAGAGGTTTTCGCAAATGGGTGCTCCCTTGCCGGCACCGGTGCGATAGTCGAAGCGCCCATTGTGTTTCGGGCATTCGATGACGTAATCCATGACAAGGCCGTCGCTGAGTTTCACTCGTTCGTGGGTACACAAACCATCGGTGGCAAAAAACTCATCATCTGGTGATCGATACAACGCAATCGGCTTTCCAGCGATATCAAGGCCGATAACGTCTTCGGTTTCGATGTCGTCGACTGCGCATGCGTCGTGCCAGTGAAGGTCGTCAGACATGTAGTTCCTTTGCAACAGGTGTGGGTAGGGTCCGGAGAATAAACGTGGTGGGGGAGCGCCGTTGGGCAAACAGCACGGGTAGCAATTCGCGGTACGCAGCGAATAGCCCGTTGGTGATCGGTGGCAAATCGGCAGCGATCTCTTTGTGTAACTCGGGCAGGCGATAGTAAGGAACCATGGGGAACATGTGGTGCTCGACGTGATAGTTCATGTTCCAGTAAATGAAGCGACTGATCGGGTTGAGTTTGATGGAGCGGGTGTTGAGACGATGATCCAACACGTTGTCGGCCAATCCTGCGTGTTGTGTGACGCCTGTCAGCACAAAATGCCAAGCCCCATATAAACGAGGCAGGCCGATAACCATCGCTGGCAAAATCGAGCGGGTCGCAATGCACGCCGCAATCATCAGTGCATATATCAGTACCCAAACCCGTGCCACCAGGAATGCTTTCTTGTGCTCGGTTTCTGGCACGTAACTGGCTTCGTTACTGTCCAGCTTGCCCGTGGCGTGGCGGAGCATCGATCGCAGCGACATCACCATGTCGAGCAGGCCGAAGTAGTTGACAGCGATTCGCCAAAGGCGTGGTGGACGCATCGCCACGATCTCGGGATCGCGGCCGACGATAATGGTGTCGGTGTGATGACGAGTGTGGCTCCACTTCCACGCAGTTGGGTTTCGCACAATCATGAAGCAGGCGAATTGGTACACCGCGGCGTTCATCCATTGCGTCCGGAAGGCGGTGCCATGTCCGCACTCATGCCATCGCGAATCAGATGCTGATCCGTACAGGACGCCATAAACAAAAAAGCTTGGCCAGGTCCACCAGGTCCCCCAGGTGGCAACACCTAGGCCGCCGCTGATCAGCAACGCAGCTACCCAAATGATGGTGTCGCGAATGGCCGGTGCGTCTTCTCGTTGCATGAGTTCTTTCATGCGCTTACGAGGCACGGGACTGCGATACCACTCGCCGGTCGTGAGGCCAGTGTCGATTGCTCGTTGGGTTTGTTGGCCTGTGAGGGAGTAGTCGTCGGTTGTAAACATGAGGGGCGTTACTCCTGCGTAAGGCAGTCGCAAACTTTGTGAAGAGATGGTCTCATAATTGGACAGGTTTGGCGAATGCAGTTGCTCTCCTTATTGTGGGCCATAAAGGGAGCCAACAGGGGAATCCAATAACCGCGTAATCTATGCAGGCCTAACGGCTAGAGGTTGGGAGCAGCCAAACGCTCTTCGGCCTTCGCCCTCAAGGCCCGACGAAGTTCCGTGGTCACGACATCGATCGCCGCTTCAGCTAGCTGCTCAAGTTGCTTGCCCTGGGTGACCAGGTCCGATGTTTGTCCGATGTGCTGATCGAACATGGTGGCAAAGTCATCGGCAACAGAGCCCATCTCTTTGCGAAGTTTTTCGTATGCGTCGATAATGACTTGGCCAGGAACGTTGAGCTGCGCCAGGGTCTGGCCGACTCGAAGAAACGACGGAAAGTTCACGATGACCCCATCGCCACTCAGTTCCACCAGGCCAAGGTCTTGGCACCGCTTGACCAAATCCAATGTGAAGTCTCTGATCGGCAGCGCAGTGATCAACTCGGGCAGGGTCATCCTCATCGGTTGCTCGGCGCCCAAGGCGGGTATCGCTTCACCAACGACTGCCTGCAGATCGGTGCCCCCCGAACCGGTTCCTGCCCGATCGATCAAATCGACGATTGCCGCTAGGGAGTAGCCACGGGTTTGGAGGCGATCGATCAGTGTCAGTCGCTCCAAGTGGCTTGGACCGTAGAGCCCCACCCGGCCACGGCGAACGGGCGGCTCAATCAG